>CAMCRT010000008.1 GCA_945877355.1 uncultured Mitsuokella sp.
GCTGAAAGATGTGGAACCGTAATGTAGAGACCTTCCTGGGCTGCGACAAGTCCTTTGAGGAGAGCCGTATCGTGCTCTTCGGCGCAGCCTATGACTCGACGACCTCCTATCGTCCCGGCACCCGCTTCGCCAGCCGCACCATGCGGGCGGAGTCCTACGGCCTGGAGACATACAGCCCCTATGAGGATCTCGATCTTGAGGACGCGGCTGTCTTCGATGGGGGAGATATCGAGCTGCCCTTCGGGGACACAGAAAAGGCCCTGGACCTTATCGAGGAGCAGGCAAAAAGGATTCTCGAGGCGAAAAAGCTGCCCTTCCTTATCGGCGGCGAGCATCTCGTGACCCTCGGCGCCTTCCGGGCGGCCCTTGAGGCCTATCCGGACCTCTGCATCATCCATTTCGATGCCCACACGGATCTCCGGGATGAGTACCTGTCCGTAAAGCTCTCCCATGCCAGCGTCATCCGGCGGATCTGGGACATCGTGGGGGATGGCCGCATCCATCAGTTCGGCATACGAAGTGGTGAGCGGGCCGAGTGGAAGTGGGCGAGGGAAGGCCACACGCACCTCGTTCCCTTTTCCTTCAGCGGGCTGGAGGAGACAGTTGCCTCCCTCAAGGGGAGACCTATCTATCTCACCATCGACCTGGACGTGCTTGATCCCGCTTATTTCCCCGGCACCGGCACCCCCGAGGCCGGCGGCGTGACGTTCCTCGATCTCCTGAAGGCTGTCCGCACAGTGATAGGCGGCGCGAACGTCGTCGCCTGCGACATGGTGGAGCTCTCGCCCCCCCTGGATGCCAGCGGCGTCTCCACCGCCGTAGCCCTAAAGCTCCTGCGGGAAATGCTCCTGGCCCTGGAGCGCCCGATTCTCCGTCCTGCCACCGTATGACATCTTGACGAACTATCGTTTTTCGGTTACAATTATCTAGCATTTGCAAGAGTCTTCTTGCAGGTGCTAGATATTTTTTTAAATCCAGAGGAGTTTCCTGCCGTCTGGTGGTATGAAAAGGAAGCATTTCCTAGCGCATGAGCTTCTATGCAAGCTGACGAGGAGAAGGTTGTCGAGATTTCAGCGGATGCCTTCCGGCGGGCCCAGTCGATAGGGGTGGAGGAAAACGTCTGCGTGAGCGGGCGGACAAGTCCAGTCCAGGGCGCGGCAGGGAAAGAACACAGGAGGATTCCTATGTGTGGTATTGTTGGCTATGTGGGCGATAAGCAGGCGGCTGAGTTCCTTTTGGAGGGGCTCTCGAAGCTGGAGTATCGCGGCTATGACTCGGCGGGCATCGCTGTCTTTGACGGCAAGAACATCCGCGTCGAGAAGAGCGTCGGTCGTCTGGCGGCCCTCCGGGACAAGATCAAGGACAACATGCCTGTCGGCACCATCGGCATCGGTCATACCCGCTGGGCGACCCATGGGCGTCCGTCGGATCGCAATGCCCATCCCCATACGGACTGCTCGGGGGACTTCGTCGTCGTTCACAATGGCATCATCGAGAACTACCTTCCGCTGAAGGAAGAGCTCATCGAGGCAGGTCATGACTTCAAGAGCGAGACGGATACCGAGGTCGTGGCCCATCTTCTCGAAGAGGTCTACAACGGCGACTTTGTGGCCTCCGTCCGGGAAGTGCTGCGCCGTATCGAGGGCTCCTATTCCCTCGTATTCATGAGCAAGAAGCATCCGGATATGCTCATCTGCACGAAGCAGGACAACCCGCTCGTCATCGGCATCGGGGAGGGGGAGAACTTCATCGCCTCCGATATCCCTGCCATCATCTCCCGCACCCGTCGCACCTACATCATGAATGACGGCGAGCTGGCTGTGGTGACGAAGGACGCCATCAAGATCACGAATCGTGCCGGCGAGCCTGTGACGAAGAAGGTCTTCGAGGTCAACTGGAATGCGGAGGCTGCGGAAAAGGGCGGCTACGAGCACTTCATGCTCAAGGAGATCCACGAGCAGCCGAAGGCTGTCCGGGACACCATGAGCCAGCGCATCGCGAAGGACGGGAAATCCATCGTCATGGATGAGCTCAAGTGGGATGCGGCATATCTCAATTCCTTCCGCAAGGTGCATATCGTCGCCTGCGGCACGGCGTATCATGCGGGCCTCGTTGGCAAGTTCTACATCGAGCGCCTCGCCCGCATTCCGGTGGAGGTGGATGTGGCCTCCGAGTTCCGCTATCGCCAGCCCATCGTGGACGAGTCCACGCTCCTCATCGTCGTCTCCCAGTCCGGCGAGACGAGCGATACGCTGGCAGCTCTGAAGGAGTCAAAGCGTCTCGGAGCAAGGACCCTGGCTCTCACGAATGTGGTGGGCTCCTCCATCGCCCGGGAGGCGGATCAGGTGCTCTACACTTGGGCAGGCCCGGAGATCGCCGTTGCCTCTACGAAGGCGTACACGACCCAGATCATCCTGTTCTTCATGCTGGCCCTCTACATGGCAGAGCTCAAGGGCAGCCAGAGCCCGGAGACGGTGGCGTCCCTCATCGCGAAGCTCAAGGAGATCCCGGCTCAGATCGGCGAGACCCTCTCCGATGTGGAGCCCATCAAGACCTTTGCAAAGCAGTACGGCTTCAATGAGGACGTGTTCTACATCGGCCGCTCCCTGGACTACGAGGTGGCCCTCGAGGGCGCTCTGAAGCTCAAGGAGATTTCCTACATCCACGCAGAGGCCTACGCCGCTGGCGAGCTGAAGCACGGCACCCTCGCCCTCATTGTGGAGGGTGTCCCTGTCATCGCCCTTGCCACCCAGAAGAGCGTCTATGAGAAGACCCTCTCCAACATCAAGGAGGTCAAGGCTCGCGATGCTGTCGTCATCGGCATCGCTCCTGAGGGCAATACGGATCTCGCGAAGTACGTGGATCATGTCATCTTCGTCCCCGATACGGATGAGCTCCTCATCCCGATCCTCACCGTCGTGCCTTTGCAGCTCCTTGCCTACTACGCCGCCATCACCCGCGGCTGCGATGTGGACAAGCCCCGCAACTTGGCAAAGTCTGTCACGGTGGAATAAGTCTGACGCATTTCGGAAAGACCGCAGAAAATTTCTGTGGTCTTTCTTTTTGCGAAAAGGATTTTCTGGATTCATGTAGAATAGGAAAAGTATGAGCTCCATTTCAGGGGTTTCTGCATTCGGATTTTCAGGCTATCAAGCCGTAGGATTTTATTTGCTGCATTCTGATTGTTTGAAAGGATTGTTGCACGTGGCAGAGGAAAAGTATAAGTTTACAGAGGACTACTACACGGGGATTCCCTTCATCGATGAGGAGCATCGCCATCTTTTCGAGCTTGCCAATGAGGCCTACGACACCATGAAGGATGAGTTCATGGTGGACAAGTACGACAAGATCGTGGAGCTCATCGAGGAGCTCAGCGACTACACGAAGACCCACTTCGCCCACGAAGAGGAGTACATGAAGAGCATCAACTTCCAGTATTTCTGGAGCGAGCTCCGGGCCCATAAGATGTTCGTGGCAAAGATGGATTCCTATGACCTCTCCCAGATCGACCAGAGCCAGGACCAGGCCATCCTCGACCTTCTCGACTTCCTGACGAAGTGGCTCACCGTCCACATCAAGGGCGCAGACCACCGCATCGGCGAGGCGACGAAGAAGCTGGAGGCTGCAGGCGATAAGAATGCGCTCAATGCCGGAAAAATCCAGGCAGCGGCAGATAAAAAGGCTGGGGCCGGCAAAAAGGATGCAGCCGAAAGGAAAGAGGCGGCCGACAAAAAGAATGCAGCCAATACTGAAGCTGCAGCAGACAAAAAGCCTGCGCCGGAAAAAAAGGACGCGGCAGAAAAAAAGGATGCAAAGCCGAAGAAGGCTTGAATGTGGCGTGAATGTGATAAAAGAACCGAGCATATCGGTTCTTTTTTTTCGCCCGCGCCTATGCTATAATGATATGAGGAAATTTCATGATTCGTGGAAATGGTTGCAGGAGCAGCGTTTCCCAGCATTTACAGGAGGAACCTCTTTTGACTAGGCCAGCAAACGAAGTGATTCTCGTCTTGGATTTCGGTGGGCAGTACAATCAGCTCATCGCGCGTCGCGTGCGCGAGAACCACGTATACTGTGAGGTGCGCCCTCATACCTTCTCCCTGGACCGTATCCGCGAGATGAAGCCGAAGGGAATCATTCTGACGGGCGGCCCCAATAGCGTCTATACGGACGACGCTGTTCTCGCGCCGGAGGAGCTTTTCCGGCTGGGCATCCCGGTGCTTGGCATCTGCTACGGCTCCCAGCTCATGGCCCATATCCTTGGCGGCAAGGTGGAGCGGGCCGATACGAGCGAGTACGGCAAGACGGATGTGAACCTCACGGCAGAGGGGAAGTCCTCCGAGCTCTTCACGGATGTTCCGGAGCAGAATATCTGCTGGATGAGCCATACGGATCTCATCGCCCAGGTGCCGGCAGGCTTCCGCATCACGGCTACGACGCCTGTCTGCCCGGTGGCAGCCATGGAGGATGCCTCGCGCAATCTCTATGCGACTCAGTTCCATCCGGAGGTCATGCACACCCAGCATGGTCGCCAGATGCTCAAGAACTTCATCTACAATGTCTGCCATTGCACGGGAGATTGGCAGATGGACTCCTTCGTGGAAAAGTCCATCCAGGAGCTCCGGGCGAAAATCGGCGATGGCAAGGTGCTTTGCGCCCTCTCCGGCGGTGTGGACTCCGCCGTGGCGGCCGTCCTCCTCTCTAAGGCGGTGGGCAGGCAGCTCACCTGCGTCTTTGTGGATCACGGCCTCTTGCGCCGCCACGAGGGCGACGAAGTGGAGGCCGTCTTCGGCGCGAAGAGCAAGTATGAGCTGAACTTCATCCGGGTCAATGCAAAGCAGCGCTTCTACGGGCGCCTTGCGGGCATCACAGATCCGGAGCAGAAGCGTAAGATCATCGGCGAGGAGTTCATCCGGGTCTTCGAGGAGGAGTCGAAGAAGATCGGAAAGGTGGACTTCCTCGTGCAGGGCACCATATACCCGGATGTCATTGAGAGTGGTCTCGGCAACTCCGCCGTCATCAAGAGCCACCACAATGTGGGCGGCCTGCCGGACTATGTGGACTTCAAGGAAATCATCGAGCCCCTGCGCCTCCTCTTCAAGGACGAGGTCCGGGCTGCCGGCCGGGAACTTGGCCTTCCTGAAAACATCGTCAACCGTCAGCCCTTCCCGGGCCCGGGCCTTGGCATCCGCATCATCGGCGAGGTCACGGAGGAGAAGGTCCAGATCCTGAAGGAAGCGGACTTCATCTATCGGGACGAGCTCAAGAAGGCGGGCATCGCAAAGGACTTGGGCCAGTACTTCGCAGCCCTCACGAATATGCGCAGCGTCGGCGTCATGGGGGATGGCCGCACCTACGACTATGCCATTGCCCTTCGCGCTGTCAAGACGAATGACTTCATGACGGCGGAGAGCGCCCAGCTTCCCTGGGAGATTCTCCAGAAGGTCACGAGCCGCATCGTCAACGAGGTCAAGGGCGTGAACCGCGTGCTCTACGATTGCACGGGCAAGCCGCCGGCAACCATCGAGTTTGAATAAGCAGGGGATTTGCTCCTGGTGGGGCATACTGCAGACAGAATAGGCAGGTGAGGAAGATGGACGACCACCCGAGTTTGTGGAATAGAAGAGTAGAGCAAGTGTATTCTTACGGGGAGGCCCGTCTGTCTTTCTAAGAAAAGACTCCTCTCCGTGCTGCGAGAAAGTCAGCCCTTTCCGCAAAAGGGTGGCTTTTCGGCGCATCAATCGAGGAGTCTTTTATGCTGCAAATTTTTAAGTCCCTGGAGTCCGGTCCGCTGCAGGAGCTATCCCTAAAGACGCTGGAAAAGGGTGCCTGGATCAATATCGTCGATCCGACTCCCTACGAGCTCAAGGTCATCAGCAACCTCACGGAGGTTGACCCGGACTTCCTTCGTTCCGCCTTGGATGATGAGGAGCGATCCCACACGGATGTGGAGGAGAACTCCGTCATGGTCCTGACGAATGTGCCGGTCTACCGGGGGGAGGACAGCTACGATGCGCTGCCTCTCGCCATCATCGTGACGGCGGACTACATCATCACTGTCTGTCTGGAGGAAACGCCCGTCATCACAGAGTTCAACGAGCGCACGTCAAGGCTTTTTCGCACCTTCAAGCGGACGCGGTTCCTCTTCCAGATCCTCTACAAGTCCGCCACCTACTTCCTGCGGTATCTGCGCCAGATCTCAAAACTGTCGGACGAAATCGAGGACCAGCTCCGCAACGATATGAAGAACAGCGAGATTCTGCGCCTCCTGGAGCTCCAGAAGGGCCTCACGTACTTCAATGCAGCGCTCCGGTCCAATGGCGCCGTGCTGGACAAGCTCCTGCGCATGCGCACGAATGCCCAGATTACGCCGCTCCTCAAGGCCTATGAGGAGGATGAGGACCTTCTCGAAGACGTCATCATCGAGAACAAGCAGGCGCGGGAAATGGTGGAGATGTACAGCACGATTCTATCCCGCATGGCGGATACCTTCTCCTCCATCATCTCCAATAACTTAAACCTCGTGATGAAGTTCCTGGCGGCCATGACGATTATCCTCGCCATCCCCACGGTGGTGTCCAGCTTCTTCGGCATGAATGTGCCGGTGCCCTTCGCCGAGAGCGCCCATGGCTTTCTCTATGTCATGATCATCGCTTTCTCCATCAGCGGCGTCATCGCCTATGTGCTGTGGAATCGCGATATGTTCTAATCCCCTGGAGGTCCTATGATTGCAGAGTCCCATCTGAAGGCCGGTGTGATATACGGCGACAATGAAAATGGGGAGTACGTCTACATGCCCGCCAGTGAGGTGGGCGTAAAAAATCCCGTCTGCGTGTATGAGGCAGACGGGCTGCGGGATGATGTGGATATGAAGGAGGCGCTCCGCCTCATCCGGGTGCGGAGCCTGAAGCCCACGAAGCATCCTCTGTGGGGCGAGAGCTCCTGCTAGAGGCTCTCCTTTGCAGCATCCTTTGTCAATGTGACGCTATCGATTGTCGCGCCGCGCTCGTCGCGGCAGGTGATGGATAGCGTCTTTTTATTTGCCTGGAGGGCGAGGTAGTTTCGGAAATTAGTGGCATCGCTTTGCGCCATGCTGACGAGGTCGAGAGGATCGCTCGGCACGGAATAGCGCTGATCCCCCGAGGGGCCGAACATGATGTAATAGGGCCCGTGCTCTGCAGGCTTTCCAGCGTAAATATGACCGCGGTTCCGGTAGGTGTGCATGTGCCCCGTGAGCACGAGATCGATGCCGAGGGCATCAAAGGCATTCCGAAAGACGCTGCCCGCGTCGCTGAAGCCCTCGGAGGACTGGGTGCTAGCCTGATATTCGCCGTAGGCGAGGATATCCTTATGCATGAGGACAATGTTCCAGGGACGGGTGCTGGCTTCCACATCGTGCTTGAGCCAGAGGAGCTGCTCGGCGCGGAGGCCGTGGGTGAAATCCGTGAGCTCCAGGAATTGGGTGTTCAGCACGATGAAGTGGCAGGGGCCATAGTCGAAGGAATAGTAGTAGCCACGGAAATTCGGACTGTCATTGTCAGGCAGGGGGAAAAGGGAGAGATAACCCGCCGGCAGGCTGTTTTTCCAGTCCATGCCATAGCATTCGTGATTTCCCATGACGGGGGCAAGGGGGAGATATTCCCGCGTCCCGGTCATGGCGGCGAAAAAAGCTTGCCATTGGAATAGGGCGGCCCCATTGTCCACGAGATCCCCGACGATGGTGTAGAGCTCCGCCTCGGGATAGGCAGAGCGCGCCTTTTGGAGGAAATTCCCCCAGACCGCGTAGTCGACGCATTGGGAGTCGTCGAAAAGGAGGGCGGTAAAGTCTCCGTCTTCTGGGGGAGCCGTGCGGAAGGGGAGCCAGGTGGAAGCATTGCCACCAGCCCGGAGGCGGTACTCGTAGGAGGTGGCAGGCGCAAGCCCCGTTGCATCGGCACAGATGAGGTAAAAACCAGCGTCTCCCAGCATATTCCCCGTGACACTGGCCGAAAAGCTCTGTACCTGCCCGTCCGGAGCCTTCACATCGAGAAGGGGCTTCGCTGGAGGGCTGTCCGTTTGCCACAGAAAGCGGCGGGAGCGGGCAGGGTCCTTCGTGATGAGCTGGCAGAGATAGGGGAAGGCCGGGGCGGCACTTGTATGGGGGCGCAGGAAGGGGAAGGCGGAGAGAGCCAGCGTCCCCCAGAAAGCGCGGGAAAGAAAGGAGCGGCGAGTCAAGCGGATACCTCCTGAAAATAAAATCGAGACAAGTGTAGCGCAAAAGGGCGAAATTCTGCTGGAAAATATGCGGGAAAAATATGATAAAGATCTGGAGAAATTTTGGGGAAATTCTGGAAATTCTGCGGGCCACGCGGTAAAATAGAGGGAAAGAAAAGGAGGAGGGATTTTTATGGCAATCCTGGCAGCAATGGCTGTCCCGCATCCACCCATCATCCTGCATGAAATCGGCAAGGGGGAGGAGCGGCGCATCCAAAAGACGATAGATGCCTACAATGAGGCAATGAAGAGGGCACTGGCACTTCAGCCCGATACCATCATCCTGACGAGCCCCCATGCGGAGCTCTATGCGGACTATTTCCACATCACGCCGGGCCGCGTGGGTTGCGGAGACTTCTCAGCGTTCCGAGCGCCGGAGGTGCAGGTGGAGGTCACCTATGATGAGGAGTTGGCAAAGACGCTGGAGGCTATGGCCTCCCAGGAGAATTTTCCGGCGGGCTTCCTCGGCGTGCGCCAGCAGACCCTGACGCCAGATCATGGGACGATGATTCCCCTGGACTTCCTGCGGCGAAATCTCCCGGAGGGCATGGCGATGCCCCATGTCCTCCGGCTGAGCCTTTCTGGGCTCTCGAACCGGGAGCACTACCACTTCGGCGAGCTTATCCGGGAGGCGGTGGATAGCCTCGGCCGCCGGGCCGTCTTCATTGCCAGTGGCGACCTCTCCCACAAGCTTTTGCCGGAGGGGCCCTATGGCTTTGCGAAGGAGGGGCCTGTCTTTGACAAGGCGGCCTGCGCGGCTCTGGGCTCTGGAGACTTTCTCTCGCTACTGACCCTTGACCACGATATGTGCGAGGGGGCGGCGGAGTGCGGCCTGCGCTCCTTCTGGATTATGGCGGGGGCGCTGGCTCGTCGGGAAGTTCACCCGGAGCTCCTTTCCTACGAGGGGCCCTTCGGCGTGGGCTACGGCGTGGCGTACTTCACCCTAGGGGGAGAGGACGCTTCTAGAAATTTTGGCGAGCAGCTCATCGCCTATGAGAAGAAGAAAATGGCAGAAATCAGGGAAAGGGAGGACAGCCTCGTGCGGCTGGCGCGGAAGAGCCTCGAGAGCTTTGTGCGGAGCCACACGCGCATCCCTGTCCCGGCTGATGTACCGTCGGAGCTCCTTTCCCGCCAGGCGGGAGCCTTCGTCTCCATCAAGAAGGACGGAGCGCTTCGCGGCTGCATCGGCACATTTCTGCCCACCCGGCGGAATCTGGCGGAGGAAATCCTCCAAAATGCCATATCGGCGGGCACCCAGGATCCGCGCTTTGACTCGGTGCAGGAGTCGGAGCTGGATTCCCTCGTCTACGATGTGGACGTATTGACGGAGCCCGTGCCGGTGGCAAGCCCGAAGGAACTGGACCCGAAGCGCTACGGCGTCATTGTCCAGGCGGGGGATCGGCGCGGTCTCCTGCTGCCGGATCTTGCCGGTGTCGATACGGTGGAGCAGCAGATCGCCATCGCCCGGAAAAAGGGAAATATCAACGATCGGGAGCCGGTACAGCTCTATCGCTTCGAGGTGGAGCGCCATGTCTGAGGCGTTGAAGTGCACGCTCTGTCCCCATGGCTGCCGGCTGAAGGAAGGGCAGACGGGCTTTTGCCGGGCTCGCAGGGCAGAGGGCGGTCGCATTGTGCCCCTGGGGTACGGACGGCTCACCTCCGTCGCCCTTGATCCCATCGAGAAGAAGCCCCTCTACCACTTTTATCCCGGCTCCTATATCCTCTCTGTCGGCAGTTTCGGCTGCAACCTGCACTGCCCCTTCTGCCAGAACTACACCATTTCCCAGGCAGATGAGGAGGGCTTCGAGGGGGTGGCAATTCCTGTGCAAGAGGCGACGCCATTGGAACTGGCGGAGGCCGCATCACGCCTTCAGCGGGAAGGACGCAGCATTGGCGTGGCCTTTACCTACAATGAGCCGCTGGTGGCCTACGAGTATGTCCTGGAGGCGGCAAAGCTCCTGAAGGAGCGGGGCCTTGCGGTGGTGCTGGTGACGAATGGGCAGATCAAGGAGGGGCCCTGGCGGTCGCTTCTTCCCTATGTGGATGCCGCCAATATCGACCTCAAGGGCTTTGACCAAAAATTTTATGACTGGATAAAGGGAGATTTGGCGACGACAAAGCGCGCCATCGAGCTGGCAGAGCAGGCTGGCTGCCATGTGGAGGTCACGACCCTCGTCATCCCCGGAAAGAATGACAACGCGGAGGACATGAGGGCGGAGGCAGCCTGGCTTAAATCCCTAGGCGACATCCCCCTGCACCTGTCCCGCTATTTCCCCCGATACGAATGCGATATTCCCATGACGCCAGTGGAGACGCTCGGGAAGCTCAAGGCCGTGGCAGAGGAATATCTGACCCATGTCCATCTCGGCAATGTATAATGATATGCGAAAAGACCGCCTCGTGTGAAGCGGTCTTTTTTATGGTATGTGTTATGAAGTTATGCCGTGACGATCTTTCCGAAGTCTGCGATGCAGAGAGAGAGGGCGTCGATGGCCTTCAGGAGTCCGAGGCGGTTCGTGCGGATGGTCTCGTCCTTGTCCATGACCATGACATCATCGAAGAACTTGTTGATGGGGGCTGTGATGGTCATGAGGGAGTGGATGGCGCTGGCGTAGTCCCGCACGCCGATATGGGCGGAGACCAAGTCGGCCACGTCGTTGTAGGCGTCAAAGAGGGCCTTTTCCGCATCGTTGACGAAGCGGGTGGCGTCGACCTCGGCGTTGTCGGCCTTGGCCGCGAGGTTGTGGACGCGGGTGAGGGCCTGGAGCCCCTCAGTCGCCTTTTCCGTCTTGAGGAAGTCGGCAAGGGCCTCGGCGCGGAGCTTGACGCTATATATGTCATCGACATCCTGGAGCACTGCATCCACCACATCGTAGCGGAAGCTCTCGAGGACATTCTTGAGGCGCAGGCGGATGAAGTCCGCCACATCGCTCTGCATCTTCTCGCAGGCGGCGTCGTCTGTGATGTGGTAGAGCTGGAGGGCGCGCTCCACCAGATCCCGGAGGCTCAGGTTGTACTCTCCCTCGATGATGGTATTGACGAGGCCGAGGGCCTGGCGGCGCAGGGCAAAGGGATCCTCGGAGCCCGTGGGAATCTTGCCGAGGCTGAAGGTGCCCACAAGGGTGTCAATCTTGTCCGCGATGCTGACGATGCGGCCTTCGAGGGAGCTGGGTTGGCTGTCGCCGGCGAAGCGGGGCTTGTAGTGCTCGTCGATGGCGAGGGCCACTTCGGGGCAGGCGCCGTCCAGCGTCGCATAGGCCCGGCCCATGATGCCCTGGAGCTCTGTGAACTCCTGCACCATGCCGGTGGTGAGATCCGCCTTGGAGAGAAGGGCCGCCTTCTTCACATGGCGCAGTGTCTTCTCATTCGCATCGAGGAGCGTGGCGATATGGGCGGCCAGCTCTGCGATGCGCTCCGTCTTCTCGTACATGGTACCGAGGCCCTGCTGGAAGACGACGGTCTTGAGCTTCTCCCGATGCTCCTCCAGAGGCTTCTTGCGATCCTCGTCGAAGAAGAACTGGGCATCCTCGAGACGAGCCCGCAGGACGCGCTCATTGCCGTGCTGGACGATGTCCAGGTAGTCGCTGCCGCCGTTGCGCACGGTGATGAAGAGGGGCAGGAGCTTTCCGGCTGGGTCCTTCACGGGGAAGTAGCGCTGATGATCCCGCATGGGGGTGATGACCGCCTCCGGCGGGAGCTTCAGATACTTCTTATCGAAGGTGCCGCAGAGGGCCGTGGGGTACTCCACGAGGTAGAGGACCTCCTCCAGAAGATCCTCCGTGATAACGGCGTTTCCATTGTGCTCCCTGGCGCAGGCATGGATGCCGTCCACGATGAGGGATTTGCGCTTCTCCGGGTCCACGATGATGAAGGCCTTCTCGCAGGCGGCTTCGTAGTCACTTGCCGAGACGATGGTGAAGTCGCCCTTCGACAGGAAGCGATGGCCCCGAGAGACGCGGCAGCTCTTGACCTTTGCGAGCTCGAAGGGGATGATGTCCTCGCCGTAGAGGGCGACGATCCAGCGGATGGGGCGGATGAACTTGAAGTCAAGGGCTCCCCAGCGCATGGTATTCGGGAAGCTCAGGCCCGTGATGAGGGAGGGGAGGATGTCCTTCAGGAGCTCCGTCGTCTCCTTGCCCGTCTCATGGACCTGGGCGTAGACGTAGCCATCCTTTTCCACCAGGTCCTTCGGGTCGATGCCCTGGCCCCGGGCAAAGCCGATGGCGGCCTTCGTGGGCTTGCCGTCGGCATCAAAGGCGATTTTCGCCGAGGGGCCGCGGCTCTCGCGATTCTCATCGGCCTGACGGTCCGAAAGCCCCGATACGAGTAGCGCGAGGCGGCGCGGTGTGCCGAGGGTGCGGACAGAGGCGAAGGCGAGGCGGTTTTCCTTCAGGGCGCGCTCTGCCTTTTCCTTGAGCTCCCGGAGGGTGCCGGGCATGACGTGTGCCGGCACTTCCTCCGTGCCGATTTCCAGTAAAAGTTCCTTTTCCATGCTCACTTCTCCCCTCTGTGGAGCATCGGATAGCCGAGCTCCTCACGCTGTTTCAGATAGCATTCTGCGCAAAGCCGTGCAAGCTTTCGGACGCGGCCGATGAAGGCGGCCCGCTGGGATACGGAGATGGCACCCCGGGCATCCAGCAGGTTGAAGGTATGGGAGCACTTGAGCACGTAGTCGTAGGCCGGGTGGACATAGCCCTTTTCGATGACGCGCACCGCTTCCTTCTCGTATTTGTCGAAGAGGTCGAAGAGGAGCGCCTCGTCCGACAGCTCGAAGGCGTAGGCGGACTGCTCATACTCGTTCTGATGGAAGACATCGCCGTAGGTGTAGTCGTCCGTCCACTGGATATCGTAGACGTTCTCCACACCCTGGATATACATGGCGAGGCGCTCGAGGCCATACGTGATTTCAGAGGCCACGGGGCGCACGTCCTGGCTGCCCACCTGCTGGAAGTAGGTGAACTGGGTGATTTCCATGCCGTCGAGCCAGACCTCCCAGCCGAGGCCCCAGGCGCCGAGGGTCGGGGACTCCCAGTTGTCCTCCACGAAGCGGATGTCGTGCTCCTTGGCATTGATGCCGAGTGTCTCCAGGCTCTTCAGGTAGAGCTCCTGGATATTGTCTGGCGACGGCTTCATGATGACCTGGAACTGGTGGTGCTGGTAGAGGCGGTTCGGATTGTCGCCATAGCGGCCGTCTGCCGGGCGGCGGGACGGCTCCACGTAGGCCACATGCCAGGGCTCCGGACCCAGCACCCGCAGGAATGTCGATGGATTCATCGTGCCCGCGCCCTTTTCCACATCGTAGGGCTCGGCTAGGATGCAGCCTTGGTCTGACCAGAATTTCTGGAGTGCCAAGATGATTTCCTGAAATTTCATTTGATACAACCCTCCATAATCATATACGGCTCTCGAGAAGGGAATCAAAAAATCCCGTCCTCGTGACATTGTCACAGGGACGGGACATTTCCCGCGGTTCCACCCTGATTGGCTCGGGAAAGAATCTCGAACCCTTCTCAATTTTATGGCGCAGCTATAATGCGCCTGGTATGCATTTTTGCTCGGAAGTGCCTTCGCCTCACTGACGCCTCTCACCCTCGCGTCTCGCTGACGGGACTAGCCCTTGAGGTTACTCCTCTTCTTCATTGCGTGAGTCTAGCGTATCAGACAAAAGGGCGTTTGTCAATTCTCTACAGCGTATTTCCGAGGATTTTCATAATGGAAGGGTAAGGTAATCTAGAATTTTGGGAGGTTGCATTCATGAAACTACATAAAATCATATTAGGCACGTTTCTTTCTATCCTTTTGCTGGTAAATATTGCCTGGGCTGCTGCGGCACCGGAGGTGACGGCAGATGCGGCGGTCGTCCTTGACGCGGATACGGGAGAGCTCCTCTACGATAAGAATGGGGACAAGCGGGAGTATCCCGCCAGCACCACAAAGGTGATGACCAGCATCCTGGCACTGGAGAATGGGCGCATGGATCGCATCGTCGAGGTGAGCGCAAACGCTGCGGATGTGGAGTCCACCCGCCTCCGCGCCGGCAATCAGGCGCGCATGGGGGATCTTCTGCAGCAGATGATGATGATATCGGACAACGGCGCAGCGACGGCGGTGGGGGAGTCCCTGGCAGAGGGGGACATCGACTATTTCGCCCAGAAGATGAATGACAAGGCGGCTTCCCTTGGCATGACGGGCACTCACTTCGTCAATGCCAACGGCATGCCGGACAGCAATCACTACTCCACGGCCCACGACATGGCTCTGCTCATGGCCTATGCAGTGCAAAATCCCGCTTTCCTCGATATCATAGGAAAGGAAAGCGCCAATATCTACTACATCCGTCCTGCCGGCCGGGTGGAGTACTGCGAGACGACGGACGAGCTCCTGGGAAGCTACGAGGGCCTTCTGGGGGGGAAGACAGGCTGGACGCAGGCGGCCCGGGGCTGCTTCGTGGGAGCCGCCCAGCGGGATGGTCATACGCTTATCGTCTGCGTGCTCCACTCCTCCGACGATGAGACCCGCTTCGCCGATGCCAGAGCATTGCTGGACTACGGTTTTGCCCAGGAAGCAGGGGCATGACGGGGAGTTGAAAATTTATAAAGATAGCTGTAGACAAACAGGCAAAGGAGTGCTATTCTATACAGAATATATCCGGAAGCGGATTGGTACGTTTTAGTCTTATTAGAAAGAAGGGGTTTCGTTGGCTTACTATTTCAAAGAACCATCGCATACGTTTGGTGAATATCTCCTCGTCCCGGGATATTCCTCGGATCAGTGCATCCCGAGCAACGTGTCGCTTCTGACGCCGCTTGTCAAGTACAAGAAGGGTGAGGCACCGAAGATCTCCATGAATATCCCCATGACCTCGGCCATCATGCAGGCCGTGTCGAATGATACGATGGCGATTGCCCTGGCAAAGGAAGGCGGCGTATCGTTTATTTACGGCTCCCAGAGCGCCGAGGCTGAGGCGGAGATGGTCGCGAAGGTCAAGAACTATAAGTCGGGCTTTGTCAGCAGCGACTCGAACATCAAGCCGACGACGACGCTTGGCGAGATCCTGGAGCTTCTGAAGCATACGGGACACTCCACCATGGCCGTCACCGAGGATGGTACGCCGACGGGCAAGCTCCTGGGCATCGTCACGAGCCGTGACTACCGCATCTCCCGCATGGGGCTCGATACCCAGGCGGGGACGTTCATGACGCCCTTTGAGAAGCTCATCTATGCGGATGCGGAGTCGACGACGCTTCCCATGGCAAATGACATGATCTGGGAGCATAAGCTTAACATGCTGCCTCTCATCGACAAGAACCAGCGCCTCCGCTACATGGTCTTCCGCAAGGACTATACGGACAACAAGGAAAATGCGCTGGAGCTCATCGATGACAAGAAGCGCTATATCGTCGGCGCGGGCATCAATACCCGCGACTATGCCGAAAGGGTGCCGCTCCTCCTCGATGCGGGTGCGGACGTGCTCTGCATCGACTCCTCGGAGGGCTTCTCCGAGTGGCAGCGCATCACGCTGAAGTATATCCATGAGAACTTCGGCGAGGATGTGAAGGTCGGCGCGGGCAACGTGGTGGACGCCGAGGGCTTCCGCTTCCTGGCTGAGGCTGGCGCGGACTTCATCAAGGTGGGCATCGGCGGCGGCTCTATATGCATCACCCGCGAGACGAAGGGCATCGGCCGCGGCCAGGCCACGGCACTCATCGATGTCTGTGCCGAGCGCGACCGCTACTATCAGGAGACGGGCATCTACATCCCCGTCTGCTCCGATGGCGGCATCGTCCACGACTACCACATGACGCTGGCTCTCGCCATGGGCGCGGATTTCCTGATGCTGGGCCGCTACTTCTCCCGCTTTGACGAGAGCCCGACGGACAAGGTCATGGTCAATGGCACCTACTACAAGGAGTACTGGGGCGAGGGCTCGAACCGTGCCCGCAACTGGCAGCGCTACGATCTGGGCGGTGCCCGGAAGCTCTCCTTCGAGGAGGGCGTCGACTCCTACGTGCCCTATGCTGGCCCCCTGAAGGACAACATGAGCACGACGCTGGCGAAGATCCGCTCCACCATGTGCAACTGTGGCGCTCTGACGCTGCCGGAGCTCCGGGAGAAGGCACGTCTGACCCTCGTCTCCTCCACGAGCATCGTGGAGGGCGGCTCCCACGATGTCATTCTGAAGGACAAGTTCGGCCGCGACTGATTCCCCATCACATTAGCTCGATTTACAGAAGGCTGTGGCATTTGCCATGGCCTTTTTCTCATTGACTTTTCACGCGCAAAGGGTAGGATAAGGAAAACAACTGGGAGGGATTACAATGCGTGTACTACTAGCGGAGGACGACAAGCGTCTCGGAAAGCTTATCAAATATATGCTGGAGCAGAACGATATCCAGGTGGAATGGGTGACGAACGGCAGCGATATCTATGAGTATGCCATGTATACGGACTACGATATCCTCATTCTCGACTGGATGATGCCGGGGGAGACAGGGGTCGATGCATGTGCACGCCTGCGGAAGGAGGGCTACGAGAAGGCCATCCTCATGCTGACGGCGCGGGACTCGGTGGAGGATCGGGTGACGGGCCTCGATGCCGGGGCGGACGACTATCTCGTGAAGCCCTTTGAGTTCGCCGAGCTTCTGGCACGCCTCCGGGCCCTCGGCCGCCGCAGCACCCAGAAGATCCAGCAGGATATCGTGGAGGTGGGGGCCTTCAGCCTGAACCGCACGGCAAAGGTGCTGAAGCACGGCGACCAGGTCATCCAGCTCTCGCCGCGGGAGTTCCAGATATTCGACCTCCTCGCCCAGAATATGGGCATCGTCGTGCCACGCGACATTATTCTAGACCGCATCTGGGGACTGGAGTCGGATGTCAGCTCCAATAATATCGACTCCTACATGAAGATCCTGCGCAAGAAGCTCGATCTCGGCGACGGGGGGACGGTCATCAAGACGGTGCGCGGTGTTGGCTACAAGCTGGAGGCCGAGAGCTGAGCATGGCGAAAAACCTTTTTGGCAACAGCAGAAGACAGCTGACGCTCATCTGCTCAGGGGTCATGGTGGCGTTTCTTGCCGTGTTCATCTTCGTCGTCCATGAGACGATGGAGTGGTCCATCACCAGCGAGCAGGCCCGGGAGCTCATCGATACGGCGGGAAGCATCTCCGATGCCCAGTCGTATCTCAATCAGCACCCGGGGACGCTCACCGATGACACGCTCATGTACAAGAGCACGAATGACCGTCTGTTCTTCTATGTATTCGATGACGATGGCCGCCTGCTGAATTTCGCCCGGGCCTCCTTTCGCATCGAGCCCTTTATCCTCGATATCGTCCAGAAGTGGAGCCTCCGGGATCAGGAGGTCTCCGTCTTTACGAAGCTCAATGAGAATGGGGCCAGCACCCGCATCATGATGACGGCCCAGAGGGTGAAGACGACGGCGGGGGAGCCCACCCAGATGGTCTACGTGGGCAAGGATGTCACCACCATGTACAATGGCCTGGAGAAGTCCACCTACGCCCTCGTCATCCTCGGCTTCCTCGCCATGATCATCGCGACGGTCATCGGCCACATCCTCTCGGGGCGCGCCATGGTGCCACTCAAAGAGGCCTATGAGAAGCAGCGCCAGTTCGCAGCCGATGCCTCCCATGAGCTCCGCACACCGCTGGCCGTCGTCATGGCCTCGGCGGAGCTCCTCCAAAATGACAAGTCCATCACCTCGCCCTTCCTTCACCAGGTCATCGATGATGTCCATGACGAGGTCAAGAAGATGACGAAGCTGGTGGGGGATCTCCTCATCGTGGCGCGGAGCGACAACAAGGCGCTGAAGCTGAAGCCTGCGAAGATCGACCTTGCCGCCATCATACAGCAGACGACCCGGCTCATCTCTCCCCTGGCGGAGCAGAAGAAGATCACGGTCGACTGCGAGGAGATGAAAAAGACGGAAATCCAGGCGGACGAGCAGAAGATCCGCCAGCTGGTGCTGATCCTCGTGGACAATGCGGTAAAGTACACGCCGGAGGGCGGAAAAGTCAGCGTATTCTTCAAGCCGGCAGAGCGGGGAAAGGTATGCTTTGCGGTGAAGGATACGGGCATCGGCATCGCAAAGGAGGACCAGGAGCGGGTCTTTGACCGGTTCTACCGGGTGGACAAGGCCCGCTCCCGCGAGATGGGCGGCAACGGCCTTGGCCTTGCCATTGCCCGGGAAATCGTCGAGCTCCACAAGGGCGAGATCTCCATCGAAAGCGATCTGGGAAAGGGGACGACATTCTTTGTCGTCCTGCGGACAAAGCTGCGGTAATCCGAAATATCCTAGAAAAAACGAGAAAATCCTGCATGATTTTGAAAAAACAAGCAGGATTTTCTTTTTGTTTGTCGAAAAATAAAAATATACTGGAAAAAGCGCAAAAACCAGACAACCCAGTCCTTGGACGAGCTTTCTGGAGTTTTATACATGCCGCATTGAGACACGAGACAGCGAAAGGGGGAAGGACGGCAGAGATTTTTCAAAGGGATTCAGGATGTAAGACTCTATATGGGATTTGAGAAATCTGCTCCGGAGCATCATACGGGGCAGTGGTTCTATCATGCGGAGGTATGTTTTATGAAACATGCAAAGTTTGATGAGAGGCTGGATGAAATCATGGTGCGTGCCGCTGTTCGGTTCCAAGCTCGCATGACGCGGGCGCTTGCAAGGGGCAGGCTCTTTGAGTATCTTCGCCGGATTGGCTTCGCAGAAGAGCTCGGCGTCGCCAAGAGGAGTGACGCAAGGGCCTCTCGTCTGCAGGACAAGGCCGTTGTACTCCTTGCAAAAAAAATCCGCAACGCAAGGCGCGGCGGATTTTTACGGGACTTCCTGCATCGTCTCAATATGACGGATCTTCTGTCATCGAAGCTCAGCGGGGAGCCGGATTTATGCGTTTGCGTGCTGGAGGGCACAAATAAAGAAGCACAGGTGAAGCCTCTTCCATCGAAAGCTCATAGCCATAGGCTGCAGCTTGTAAAGTAAATAAGACTCTTAGCGAATCGCCCGCTCACGAAGCAGGGCGATTTCTTTTGCATAGCCTGCCGCATCATTCGGCGTCTCCAGGATGAAGGGGAGATCCCGCAGCGCCTCGTGATTGATGACATTTACGAGGGCATCGAGACCGATATGCCCCTCGCCGATTTTTGCGTGGCGGTCCTTATGGCTTCCTTTTTCATTCATGCTATCGTTCAGGTGGATGGCGCGAAGGCGCGGCAGGCCGATGATCCGGTCAAACTCCTCCAGCACGTCGTCCAGGTGGTCCTTCACGTCATAGCCCGCATCCCACACATGGCAGGTATCGAGGCATACGCCGAGCTTATCGCTGAGCTCGACGCGTTTGATGATCTCCTGGAGCTCCTCAAAGGTCCTGCCTACCTCAGAGCCCTTCCCAGCCATGGTCTCCAGGAGCACTGTGGTATGTTGCTCCGCCGAGAGGACATCGTTGAGCTGCCCTGCGATGAGCTCGATGCCCACGTCCGCGCCCTGCTTCACATGGCTTCCGGGATGGAAGTTGTAGAGATTGCCCGGCACGTGCTCCATGCGCGCGAGATCGTCTGCCATCGCCTCCCGAGCAAAGCGGCGAAGATCCTCCTTCGCCGCACAGGCATTCATGGTGTAGGGCGCATGGGCGACGAGGGTGCCAAGTCCATGCTCTTCCTTGAAGGCGAGAAAGGCTTCCACATCCTGCGGGTCAATGGCCTTTGCATTTCCGCCCCGGGGATTGCGCGTAAAGAAAGCAAACACATCGGCATCCAAGGAGACAGCTTCCTTTCCCATGGCAAGGAACCCCTTGGAGGAGGAGAGATGGCAGCCAATATGGAATGTTTTATTGTTCATAATGATTCCTCGTTTCTATCAATGTAAATCCTATTCTACAGGGAAAATGAAGAATGTCAAGGAGGGTGCGGCGGAAAGGCTGGGCTGTATCCTTGATTCTATATAGTCGAATTGGTATACTGATATTATTGAAATTTCTAAAGAAACCACACGCAATTTGATGGGAAACGACGTATGCGGGAAATGAGGGAATAGGATGGCTGCCAGACTTGATTTTATTCTCGGGCGTGCAGGGACGGGAAAGAGCCATGTTTGCCTGGAGGCGATGCGGGAGCATTTGATGGAGAAGCCCATGGGATCGCCTTTGATCCTCCTTGTGCCGGATCACATGACGTACCGCATGGAGCGGGAGCTCGCTGCAGCTATCCCCCAAGGAAAAGGATATTTTCGTGGCTTCGTCTTTGGCCTGCGCCGGTTTGCCCGCCATATCCTTTTGGAGACAAGCCCAAATTTTGCGCCGCGCATCAGCGAGGTGGGGCGCCGCCTTATCCTGCGGAAGATTCTCCTGCGCCATCAGAAGGAGGGGGATCTCTCTGTTTTCGGCCGCTCGGTGCGCAAGCGCGGCTTCACGGAGAGCCTGTCCGAGGCGATCCAGGAGCTGAAGGCCTATCGGCTCACAGGTCAGACCCTCCGGGAGGCTGCGACGAAGCTCACGCGACAGGATCGGCTGGCCGAGAAGCTCCGGGAAATGGCGCTTCTTTCCGAGGAATTTGCGACTGAGATGGCAGGCCGTGCCAATGATGCAGAGGATATGATGGAGGAACTGGCCCAAAGGATACCCTCCTCTTCCTTTCTTCAGGGAGCGGAGGTCTGGGTGGACGGCTTTGCCCTCTTTAATCCTCAGGAGCTTTCTGTCCTCACGTCACTTATGCAGACGGCTGACAGGATGCATATCACGCTTCCCCTGTCCGGCGTGGTGGATGCAGCAGGTCGGCTTTCCCTAACGCTTCCGGAAAATACCCTGGAGACGGGTGTGTTTCATCGCTCCTATGAGACATTCCAGACTCTCCGCCAGATGGCGCGGGAGAAGGTAGGCATCGCATCGGATATGCCCGTCACATACCTATCCGAGTCCAAGCGCTTCGCAGATTGTCCCAGCCTGAAGCATCTGGAGCAGGAGCTCTTCGCCCACGAGGGCCATGTATATGGGGGCGAAACGGCCATAGCCATCACGGAGGCGGCAAATCGCCGCATCGAGGTGGAGAGCATGGCTGCCGATATTCTTCGCCTCGTACGGGAGGAGGGGCGGCGCTTTCATGAGATCGGCATCCTCGTACGGGATGAGGAGTCGTACCTTGACACCATTCGTCTCGTCCTGGAGGAGTATGGCATCCCCTTTTTTATCGATGGGAAGCGGCCGAGCATCCACCATCCTTTGGCGGAGTTTTTGCGCTCCAGCGTGGAGGTGGTGCAGAAGAATTGGGCCTATGAGTCGGTATTTAGGCTGCTCAGGACGGGATTTTTCCCGATTGCCCAGGAGGATGTGGATTTTCTCGAAAACTATGTCCTGGAGTTTGGCATTCGTGGAAAGCGCCGCTGGCTCCAGGAGGAGCCCTGGGGCTATCGTCGGAGGTATACGCTGGAGGCAGAGGAGGAATTGAGCGAGGAAGCTCAGGCGGACCTGCAGAAAATCAATGATCTTCGCAGGACGGTCGCAGTACCCTTGGCGAACTTTGATGCGTCTTTCCGCGGGGCAAAGACGATGCGGGACAGGGTGGTATCCCTTTGTGACCTGCTGGAGGAGCTCTCCATCCCGGAGCTCCTCACAGCCTGGAAGGATGCAGCGGGAGAGGAGGGACGCCTGGCTGAGTCGGAGGAGCACGGAAAAATCTGGTCGGATGTGATGAATCTCTTCGACCAGATGGTGGAGGTCAGCGGCGACGAGCCCATGGATGCGACGGAGTTTGCGACGATTCTTGGGGAAGGTCTCGATGCGCTGGAGATCGCACTTATTCCGCCGGGGCTTGACTATGTGACAGTCGCTTCTTTCGATCGGAATAGCCTCGGAGGGACACCGGCTCTCTATGTCCTTGGGGCGGACGCGGATTCGATGCCCCAGCGCCAAAGTGAGACAGGGCTTCTTTCCGATGCGGAGCGTCTTCATGTGGCAGAGGCGTTTTCGGAGCTGGAGAAGGCCGGCGAAGGGAGGCACACCATATCCCGCGGAGGGCAGGATCGTATCTTTGTGGAGAAATACTTCCTCTATCGGGGCTTCACGGAGGCCAGTGCGTATCTGTGGGTCTCCTATCCTCTTGCGGGGAGCGAGGGGGAGGGCATCGGGGCTTCTTCCTACGTTCGGAGGCTTCAAAGGCTTTTCCCAAAAGCCCGGTTTCGCTCTATCCCGCTGGAGACGATACGGCGGGAGGATGATCTCCTCCTCGCAGCTCCGCGTCCAGCCATGACGGGGCTCATCTCCGCTCTGCAGGGGGCACGGGAGCACGGTACGCTGGCACCGCTCTGGGGGGATGTGTACAATTGGATGCTGGAGAGGGATGGAGACTCTCCAGCACTCAAGCTGGCTCTCGATGGCCTCTTTGCAAAGGGGGGCGAGGACATCCTTCCGGATGCCCTTTCCAGGGAGCTCTTTGCCCCCAAACGCTTCCTCCATGGAAGCGTGACCCAGTTTGAAAGATTCCACGCCTGCCCCTTTGCCCATTTTTCCCAGTATGGGCTGCACCTGCAGGAGCGCAGGATGTATCAATTCCGCAGAATGGATTTTGGGCAGCTCCTCCATGAGATCCTGCGGGAATATGGAAGCTTTGTCCAGGAAGCCTACGAGAGCCATTGGGAAAGCGTGCCGCGCGAGGTCCGGGAAAAGAAATGCCTGGAGCTGGTGGAGGACATCGCACCACGACTGCAAAGCGAGATCCTCATGAGCAAGGCAGGCTATCGCCGCCTGAAGGAGCGGATTGCAGAGACGGCCATTCGCCTCATTCACCATCTTTCTGCCTGGGCTGAGGCCTCCTCCTTCCAGCCGGCGTTTTTTGAAAAAGGCTTCGGCAAATCGACGGATGAGATTCGCCTTTCCCCGATTCCGCTTTCGGATGGATTCCGCCTCTCCTTTAGCGGGCAGATCGACCGGGTCGATGTGCATGATCATGCGCCCTACTATCTGGTGGTGGATTATAAGACGGGAGCAAATGTGGAGGGCGTGAGCCTTTTCGAGGTGTATTATGGCCTACGTCTGCAGCTTCTCGTCTATCTGCTGGTGGCAAAGGAGCTTTTGAAAAAGCGAGGAGAGAATAGGCTCCCTGCCGGAGCCCTCTATTCGCTTCTCCGGAATCCGGTTCTTTCTGAGGAGAAGAAGCTTTCGGAAGAAAAGCTTCGGCAAAAGGTCCAGGCGGAACTAGCAATGCCTGGCTGGATTTTGGCAGATCTCGATATGGCCCGAGCGATTGACAGTACCCTGTCCTTTATTGATGTAAAGACGAAAAATAGCAAGACGGAGAAAAATCCGGATGGCTCGCCTGCCCGGGAGTTCGCGGCGAAAACAGTGGACTCCGGAATGCTGCGTACGGCTGAGGATTTTGCCCTGCTGCTGGACTATGTGAAATGCATCCTTCGCGATACAGGGGAAGAGATCCTGTCGGGAAATGTGAAGGCAGAGCCCTACCGCATCAAGAAGAAAAAACAAAATGCCTGCGCCTACTGCCCCTTTATGGATGTTTGCGGCTTTGATCCGAATGTGACGGGCTTTGCGTATAATGATATATCGCCCCTTGATGATACGAAGGCGATCGAGCGTATGGAAGAGCGGGCGGAGCAGGGAAAAGGCTCCGCGGGAGAGAGGAATGACGGATGAAACACACAGAGGATCAGGAAAAGGCCATTCTGACACGCGATAAGAATATCCTTGTGGCCGCTGCTGCGGGATCGGGCAAGACGCGGGTTCTTGTGGATCGCATCATACACCAGCTTCTGGAAGAGAAATGCAGCATCGAGGAGATGCTTGTGGTGACATTTACCCGGGCGGCAGCAGCCGAGATGCGGGAGCGTATCGAGCGTGCCCTACTGGAGCGGCTTGAGACGGCGAAGGGGGAGGAAATCTCTTGGATAGAGCGGCAGATTGTCCTGCTGCCCGGGGCATGGATCTCCACGTTCCACTCCTTCTGCCAGAGGATCATCCGTCAAAATATCGAAGCGGTCGACATCGATCCCCAGTTCCGCTTGGCTTCGGAGCAGGAGATTGCGCTGATGAAGCAGGATGTCCTGGAGGAGCTCTTTGAAGCGCTTTATGAGGAGCCGGAGGAGACGGCAGGGGATCAGGCTGCACGGCAAAGGTTCCTTTCCTTTGCCGATGACTATGGAGATGACCATGGGGATGAAAAGCTCTACGAGGCAGTCCTGAGGCTTTACAATTTCAGCCAGAGCCAGCCCTTTCCCAAGCTCTGGCTGGCAAAACAGCGGGCCTCCTATCAAAATGCGACAGGAAATGTCTGGAAGTCCCCTTGGCTTTCCATGGCGGTGCAGGAAACACTCTCCCAGCTAAAGGAGCTGGAGGAAATCATCTCCTCGATTTTAGACCTTGTGAAGGCATCGGATGGGACGGAGCTTCTGGCCGCTTGGGAGCCCTACCGGGAGCGCGTCGAGGATGCACGGTCAGGACTGCGCAGCGCCTGCACGCCTGTGACGCGTGTCAGCACAGGGATGAAAGAGGCTTGGGACTCTGCCCGGGAAGCGGTTCTTGCGATTCCTTCTATCTCCATGGCAGGGGCAAGAAAGCCCTTTCAGCCGCTGAAGGACGATTTTCCCGAATATCGGAATGCCTTTGATGATCTTCGGAAGCACTATGGGGATCTTCTGAAGGATTTGAAGGAGTCGGCGTATTTTTCAAATACATCAGAGGAAGTGCAGGAGAGCATTGGCGACACAGCCAATGTTATCGATGCCTATACCTGGGTCACGGAGCAATTCATTGACGCATTCCAGGCGGCGAAGCGGGAGAAGAATATTCTCGATTACAATGATCTGGAGCACCTTGCCATCGAGATATTGTGCAACGATGACGAGGCGCTCATGAATAAGGAGCCGCTGGATGGCTTGCGTACTGATGTGGCACGTTCTCTGCAGGAGACTTTTTCCTTCATCATGGTGGATGAGTACCAGGATACGAACGGGGTGCAGGAAGCAATCCTGTCTCTCATCGCCCGGGAGAACAATCGCTTTATCGTCGGGGATGTGAAGCAGAGCATCTACCGTTTCCGTCTGGCGGATCCAACGCTTTTCCAGGAGAAGTACGATGCTTTTCCGGAAAATCCTTCGGCAGATGAGCCGAATCAGCTCATCACCATGCGGCAGAATTTTCGGAGCCGTGCGGAGGTCTTGGAGCCCATCAATTACATTTTTGCCCAGACTATGACCCGGTCTGCCATGGAAATCGAGTATGACGCGAAAAGCCGCCTCTATCCAGGGGCTAATTATCCAGAGGCAGAAAATACCCTGAAGGGGCCTGTGGAGCTAGGCATCCTCCTTCGTACAGGGGAAGAGGATGTGGAGGAGGATCTGGAGGGCTTTGCCTTTGAATCCCAGTATATTGCGGAGCGCATCCAGGAACTCATGGCTTCCAATGTCCGGGTCTTTGACAAGGACGGAAAGTATCGGCCGATTGCCTTTCGGGACATTGCCATCCTTTTGCGGGCGGTATCTGGGAAGGCCAGTGATCTCCTCGAGGTCCTGCAGGCAAATGGCATTCCTGCCTATGCGGAGATAAGTGGCGGGTACTTCGAGGCATCGGAGGTGCGATGCGTGCTGTCGCTCCTCGCTGTGTTGGACAATGCACGGCAGGATATCCCCCTGGCCGCTGTTCTCCACTCGCCTATCGGCGGCTTCTCTGTAGCGGATCTGGCACGCTTGCGGGTCTTGTCTCCCAAAGGAGATCTATTTGATTCACTCCGGCTGGATGGAGAAGACCTGGACGAACAGGATCAGGAGCTCTTGGGGCGTACCGCGAATTTTGTAGCAAGGCTTGAGGCTTGGCGGCAATATGCGGCAAGCCATAGTGTACCGGAGACCATCTGGAAGCTCTACCGTGACACGGGATACTATGAATATGTGGGAAGCCTCCGAGGCGGTGTGGTGCGTCAGGCAAATCTTCGCATGCTGGCAGAGCGGGCGAAGGACTATGAAAAGACGAGCTACCGGGGACTGTTCCGCTTCCTGCGCTTTATCGATGAGATGAAGCGGCGGGAGACGGATCTCTCGACGGCGCGAACTCTGGGCGCCGGGGAAAATGTCGTCCGCATCATGAGCGTGCACAAGAGCAAGGGGCTGGAGTTCCCTGTGGTGTTCTTGGCGGATATGGGAAAGCACTTCAATCTGCAGGAGCCGCAGCAGAAAAAGTTCCTTTTCCATAAGGAGCTTGGCATCGGCGTGCAACTCGTGGCCTCCTCAGAGGCGGGGCGCCAGACCTACAGGACCCTTCCGTGGCAGACAATATCCCATCGGATTATTGCAGAGACGAAGGCAGAGGAAATGCGCATCCTGTATGTTGCCATGACCCGGGCAAAGGAAAAGCTCATTCTGACGGGGACGGTGCGTATGAAGGATTTTGACAGTCAGCTGAAGCAGGGGGCGAGGCTTGCGGAGGAGGTGCAGCTTCCCGATACGTTCCTTCGCAAGGGAAGGTCCTATTTTGACTGGATCATTCCTGCTCTCATGCGCCATAAGGATGGGGCAGAGCTCCGGGAAAGGGCAGGCGTCGACGAATACGAGGACATGAGTGGCCTGACAGGTATAGCCCGGTTTGATATCGACCTTTGCCTGGATACGGATATGACGGGGCAGGAGGCGCAGGAGGATACGCTTGGAGAGCTGTTTCAGGCAGTCCAGAGCCGACAGGCGCTTCCTCCCTCACAGTATGCCGAGGCCGTCGATCGCATCCTGGGCTTTTCCTATGATTTCAAGGGACTCTCGGAGGTCCCCGCAAAGCTCAGTGTCACGGAAATCAAACGGCGCTTTGAGGCAATGGAAGAGGAGGCGCCTGCGGCACATCTTCTAAAGCAGACGACTTCCTTCTCGCGACCACGCTTCCTGCAGGAGGATACAGGGCTGCAGGCGACAGAACGGGGAACGTTCGTCCACACAGTCCTGCAGCATCTTGACTTTGCTGGGGATCCCTCGCGGGAAGCCCTTGTCGGGCAAATCCGTCACATGGCTGACGTGGGATGGATTGACGGCGAGGTGCTTACGGATCCCTTTCTTTCCTCCTTGGTGGATATGGCAGAAGCGTTTCTCCGCTCCCCGTTGGGAGAGCGGGTGCGAGGCGCCCGCCGCGTATGGCGCGAGCTTCCCTTCAGCCGCCTCTACCCGGCGAAACGCTTCTTCCCGGCTGTCAAAGGTGAGGAAGATGTCCTGGTGCAGGGCATCCTGGATCTCCTGTTTCAGGATGCGGCGGGGCGTCTTGTCCTCGTCGACTACAAGACAGATCGTGGCATCGATGCAGAGCATGCGAGGGAGCGGTATAAGCATCAGATCTCCATTTATGGAGAGACGGCGGAGGCTATTCTCGGGGAGCCTGTCGAGGAAAGATATCTCTATCTTCTCTCGGCGGGGATATGCGTGACGATGGGAAGCGGGCAGAATGCGTAGCCGGGGGAATCGGGATGCGGGATTCTTTGCAATCGAGTCCCTTGTGCTCTTAGGCTGTCTCCTGATTGCTACGGTGGGGGTTCTTGTGGCGTATCGTGCGGTACTCTCCTCGGAGCGGTCGGCGACACGTGTGGAGGCGGTGTTTTTTGCCCAAAACGAGATAGAGTCCTTCCTGGCGAAAGGGCAGCCGGCTGCAGCGGAGCGGGAGGAGGAAAAGGACGGAACGACGTATCATATTGCACATCTGGTGGAGGAGCAAGCGGATCGCAAAGAGGTCGTGGCCCGGGTGCATTGGACTGTCCTGGGGCGACAGGAGCAGCTGGAGCTTCGGCGGGAGGTGGTGGAGCATGGGACGAAAAAATGAGCAGGGCTTTCTTCTGCTGGATGCCGTGATCTCCCTTCCAATCCTCCTCCTTATCCTGACAGCCGTTGTCACCATTTCTTTTGCATCCATCCGCCATATTTATCGCGCCTATGCGATGGAAGAGCTCCGCTACGAGGTGCAGGAGGTCATGCTTCGCATTGTGGAGGAGATGTCAACAGCGCGTCAGGTGGAATGGGGCTATGCCGGAGATGAAAATGGACTCCAGATATTCAGACGTCCCTATTTTACGGATGAGACTGCTGTGCATACCTATTTTCTTCACGCAGGGAATCATACCCAGAATATCTATTTTCAGGAACCGGACTTCCCTGTGACGGGGAAAAACGATCTTGCAACGGTGCAAATCGTTGACTTTCACATGGAGGAGGCAGGGGATGGACTTTATGCGGTTTCCATCAAGGGGGAGGTCCTTCAGATCGGGAGGACCTATGAGCTGACGGCCTATGTTCATGTGGATGGAGGAGATGCTCCATGAGGGGAAGTTCTTCGGAGTCTGGAATGGTATCCCTGTGGGCCCTGGTCCTAGCCTGTTTCACCTTCGGCATCGGCTTTGCCATGGCTGCGTATTTTTCCAATATGGGGAGGATGAATGCCGAGTACGTGGTGGAGACAAGGCTGCGCTTTGCTGCGGAGAGTGCGGCAGAGCATGCGGCGCACCAGCTGGAGGGGACGAGCACGACGACGCTGTACGCTTTTTCCGAGGATTATGATGTGGCCTATGAGAACGAACACTATCATGCAGATGTGGCCTCGCAGACAAGGGATGGAAAGCTCATCCTCACGGCGACGGCATATCGCGTGGAGAAATCGTCTGTAAAGGACTGGGATCGCTATAAGGTCAGGCGAGCTGTCTTGAGGCAGGAAGGAGATGTGTATGTCTGGGACGGATGGATGGAGTAAAGGGACTGTGGCAATCCGACTGCGCTCTTGCCAGGAACGCATCAAAAATCGCATACAGGGCTTCTTTTCTGGAACCTATACGTCCTCCGTGGGCATAGCCTATACCCGGAGCGGCATCACTGCTGTGCTGCTGCGAAGACAGGAAACGAGATCGGAAGGTCAGATGGCTGGTCACGAGGAAGTGCGCACGCGCCCGGAAAACTCTTTCCTGGTGGAGGAGATTTTTACCGGCTCTTTTCCCGAGGGAGCTCCCTTTGATTTGCAGCTGGTTGCCGAAAGAAGCGCCCAGCTTTTGGCGAATCATGGCCTTGAATCCTTGCCAATCGGCATTGGGGTACCGCCGGATCAGAGCCACCAATATGAGACGCGGTTGCCGGCAGAGGTCCCGGAATGGCAGGAGGCCGTCCAATGGGAAATTGATGAACAGCTGCAGCAGGATGGCTTGGGGATCGATACCTGCTATACAGCCTCACGAAAATCGGGGGATATTGTGGAGACGGTGGCGGTCCCGCGACAATATGGAGAGGAGCTCATGCGCCAATTTGCACAGGCGATAAAAAAACCTACCTGTTTGACCGTCTTTTACCCGCGGGAGCCTCAGGTGGCAGGAGTGCAGGCATTGTGTGGCACGGACTCCATCTCCTTTTCGCAGGCAGAGGATGAGCCTTCCTGTCGGAAACTGCTGCAAGAAGCAGGCCCTTCCCTCGCTGCAGCTCTCACGGTCTTGGGCTATGGCGAGGCTTTGGGACTTGCCGTGCTGGTCCATAGGCCGAGTACGCAGGATTTTTTCTATAAGAGGCTCTCCATCCTCATGGAAGCTCTTGCCGTTCTTCTTCTATTTCTTTGGGGAGCAGTGGACGGGGCGCTCCTCTTGTCGGCCGAGAAGCAGGCGACGAAGGCAGAGGAGAGCATGGCAGCCCTTTCACAGGATGCGAAGGAGATGCAGCGCTATGAGGCGTTGCAAAAGCGCATTGATAGGAAGGAGAAGCTCCTTTTGAAGCTGTCGGAGAGCCCGATACCTGCCTACGGGCTTCTTGTGCATCTGGGAAGACCGGAGGCCCTGGTGGAGGGCGTGTGGCTCACAGAGGTACATATTGAGGAAAATGGAGAGCTTTTGCTCCGGGGTAATGCCGTCACCATGGAGGCCCTCAGCAGCTTTATGGGGGCCCTGGAGGCAGATACGGGATTCTTTAAGGATACGCCCGTTTTAGAGGAGGCCACAGAGGCAGCTGAGGGACAAAAGGAGAAGGGACAGGGGATTTCCTTCCGTATCCGGACAAATTGCAGGTGAGATATGAGACAGCTAAAGAGATTTCTGGAAGCGGTTGAGGGAAAGCGTCTTTTTGCCGGAACGGCAGGCGCATGTGCCGCACTGTTCATCCTCTTTTTGATCTTCGTCCATCAGCCCCTCATGGCGTCGCGGGCAGCAGAGCAGGCCAAAGCACAGCAAAATGAGATGCTGTATATGAGGGTCGCTAATTTCAAAAATGCGCATATTGGAGAGGAACGTCCTGAGGCGGCTTTGGAGGCACGAAAAAAACAGGCGGATGAAAATTTGCCGGAGACGATGCAGCAAGGGGAATTTCTGGCGACGCTTCAAAGGACAGCGTCGGACAATGGGATCCATATTCGTGAGATAAAACCGGGAAAGCTGGAGGAGCGGGAGGGATATGCGTCCCTGCCCATCACATTGACGGTTCAGGCCGATTATTTCTCCTTGCTTGATTTTTTGCGGAATCTTGAGAAGCTGAATCGCTTTGTCAGTATGTCGGATTTTTCTGTGACGCAGGAAAAGGGAAATTTACGCTGCACCATGAAATTTTCCATTTATGCGAGCCGGCTTGACAAAAAAGACTGAATCTATGACAATTTCAGCGAGATATGATATCCTTATTAAAGAAGAGTTTTGAGTATAAGTAGGAGATAGTAGTATGAGCGCATTACGATTTATGACAGCCGGGGAATCCCATGGCCCCTGCCTGACGGCAATTCTGGAGGGGCTCCCTGCAGGCATTTCCCTTCAGCTTGAGCCGATCAATAGGGAGCTTGCCAGGCGGCAGAAGGGATTTGGGCGAGGCGGGCGAATGGCCATTGAGACGGATACCTGCGAAATTCTCTCCGGCGTACGATTTGGGGAGACGATTGGCGGGCCCATCACCCTTCAGGTGAAGAACAGGGATAATGCAAACTGGGGCGCACGAATGGCGGCTTTCGGAGATCCGGAGGGAGAAGCTGTCACGGCAGTCCGTCCAGGCCATGCGGATCTCACAGGCGTCTTGAAGTATGACAGGCAGGATGCCCGGGACATCCTGGAGCGTTCCAGCGCCCGGGAGACGACCATGCGGGTGGCTGTAGGGGCTGTCTGCAAGGAATTTCTTCACGCCCTTGGCATCGAAGTGGTGTCCCAGGTCCTGACCATTGGCGGCATCAGCGTGGATCCAGAGAAAATAGACCGGGCAAGGCTCGGAAGGGACATGGACTCGGAGCTGAACTGCTATGATGGAGAGGCGGAGGAGCGCATGAAGGATCGCATCCGCGAGGCCATGAAGGCAGGCGACACTCTGGGCGGCATATTCGAGGTGACGGTGCGGGGCGTCCCCGCAGGGCTTGGGAGCTATATCCAGTGGGATAGAAGGCTGGATAGCAGACTGTCGGCTGCTATTGTGGGCATCCAGGCCATAAAGGGCATCGAGTTCGGCGATGGCTTCGAGTGTGCTGTGAAGCCTGGCAGCCAGGTGCATGATGAGATCTTCGTGGAGGGGGGACATCGCCCCTATCGCAGGACGAATCATGCCGGCGGTCTGGAGGGCGGCATGACAAATGGAGAGGACATCGTCTTCCGGGCGGTCATGAAGCCGATTCCGACGCTGATGAAGCCCCTTCATACCATCGATATTGCGACGAAGGAGCCGGTGCTCGCCAGCAAGGAGCGCAGCGATTGCTGTGCTGTCCCGGCGGCCTCGGTGGTGGGGGAGGCCATGACGGCCATCGTCATCGCTTCGGAAATCTGTGAAATGTTCGGGGAAAGCTCCCTGGGGGATCTCAGGAGCTCGCTGGAAGCCTATAAGAAGCGGCTAGAGGGCAGGTGGAAATCATGAATCGTATCATACTGATGGGGTTTATGGGGACGGGGAAGAGCACCACAGGGCGCATCCTCGCCCAGAAGCTCGGCTATGAATTTCTTGACCTCGATAAGATTATCGAGGAGAAGGAGCAAAGGAGCATTCCTGAAATTTTCCAAAAAGAAGGCGAAGCCTATTTCCGTCGGAAAGAAAAAGAGATGGCACGGGCTGTTTGCCAGAAGGATAATACGGTCATCGCCGTGGGCGGCGGCACGGTCGTGGATCCGGAGAACAAGGAGCTCCTCCTATCGGCAGGAAAGCTCATCGCCCTCTATGCCGATGTGGACACCATCTTGGAGCGCACCAGGGGGGAGGGGACGCGCCCGGTCCTCGACAAGGCCGCGGAGGCAGGGCGTCGCGAGGCGATCGAGCATCTCCTGAAGGAGCGGAGGGACGCTTATCGAGGGGCGCATTTCTCCATCGATACAAGTCATATCTCTCCTTTGGAGGTGGCGGAGGGGATTCTTCGCTTTATAAAGGCAGGTGCGGAAAAACATGCGTAAGGTTCCTGTGGATTTAGGGGCAGAAAGCTATACTATCTATATCGGCGATTCGATTCGGGAGGAGTTGCAGGGATTTTTAGCCTCTCAGGCCTTTTCCAAAAATGCGCTCCTGGTGACGGATACGAATGTGGGACCCCTCTATGGGGAGCAGGTGAAGAAGCTCCTGGAGGAGGCGGGACTCTGCGTTCATGTGGTGAGCATCCCTGCTGGTGAGTCCTCCAAGAGCCTCGCCATGGCAGATCAGGTCTATACGAAGGCCATAGAGGCAGGTCTCGATCGGAAGTCTCCCGTCATCGCGCTGGGAGGCGGCGTGGTGGGGGATCTTGCCGGCTTTATCGCCGCGACCTACATGCGGGGCGTGCCCTTCCTCCAAATGCCCACGAGTCTCCTGGCGCAGGTGGACTCCAGCGTCGGGGGCAAGGTGGCTGTGAATCATCGCCTGGGAAAGAACCTGATCGGTGCATTTTACCAGCCAAAGGGCGTCTTCATGGACATGACCTGCCTCAATACGCTTCCAGAACGGGAGCTCTATACGGGGCTGGGGGAAATCGTGAAGTATGGCGTGATTGCCGACGAAAAATTCTTTTCCTACCTTGAGGAGCATGCAGAGGCTATCTTGCACAAGGCTCCAGAGGAAATGGTTCATCTCGTGGCACGCTCCTGTGAGATCAAGGCGGACGTGGTCGGCCAGGATGAGAAGGAGGCGGGGCTCCGCCGCATCCTGAATTTCGGTCATACGATTGCCCATGCCATCGAAAAGGAGACCGGGTACAAGCGGTACAATCACGGAGAAGCCGTTGCCATCGGCATGCTGGGAGCAGCGGATATCAGCTGCCAGATGGGGCTTGCGCGTCAAGAGGATATAGAGCGCCTGAAAAAGCTCATCCAGCGGCTGAAGCTTCCCACGAAAGCGCAGGGCTGTACCGTCGATGCGATGTATGGGGATATATTCCATGACAAAAAGACGATCGGCGGCAAAGTGCACTGGGTCCTGATGAATGGAATCGGAAGTGTCACAGTGCGCAGCGACGTGCCAGAAAACATCGTGCGCAGCGCAATGCAGCATTGTATCGAGGGGTGAGTACCCTCTCGGATCTATGTAAAGAGGAATTGCTTGATGAAATATTCGTCTCAGGGGCTAAAAGCACATCCCGTGGGGATTCTCCTGGTACTGGCGTTTCTCGCCTTTTTGGGAGGTCTATCCAGCATTATGCTGGGATCTGTCAAAATCCCGGCTGAGGAGGTATGGTCCACGCTCTTTCTGGGGGCCCGTGGCGAGCACATGCAGATTTTGATGAACATCCGCCTGCCTCGCACGATTGTGGCAGCACTGGTGGGCGTGAATCTCGCCCTGTCAGGAGCCATATTGCAGGCTGTCATGAAGAATCCCCTGGCGGATCCTCATATCATTGGAATCTCGAGCGGCGCAGGGCTCTTTGGTATTCTCATCATGCTCCTTTTTCCCGCGTACTCCCATCTCGTGACGCCTGTGGCATTCCTCGGGGCGATGGGGGCTGCCTTTCTGATATATGTGCTGGCCTGGAAGAATGGGATCCAGCCCATTCGCATCATATTGGCAGGCGTTGCAGTATCCGCCTTCCTCTCCGCCTTTATCTCCGCCTTGATGATCCTATACAGCGACCGGGTGCACTCTGCCCTCATGTGGATGGTGGGAGGGCTTTCCGCTCGCAGCTGGCCCCACGTGGCGATGCTTTGGCCCTACACGCTGGTGGCGGGGGCTGCTGCGCTTCTTGCGGCGCGTCACATCAATATCCTTCAGCTGGGCGATGATATGGCGAGGGGGCTGGGGCTCCGGGTGGAGGTCACGCGGGTGCTCCTCACAGCCCTCGCCGCTCTCCTTGCGGCGAGCTCTGTATCCGTGGTGGGGCTTTTGGGCTTTGTGGGCCTCATCGTGCCCCATGCTGCAAGGCTCCTCATTGGCTCAGACTATCGCTTCCTGCTTCCAGCCTCGGCGATACTCGGTGCGGCGGTACTTATGTACAGCGATACGGTCGCGCGAATCGCCTTTTCTCCCGTGGAGCTTCCCGTCGGCATTTTGATGGCGGCTCTGGGGGCACCGTTCTTTTTGTTTCTGTTGAGAAGGCAGCTTTGATATGTGTCTTACGGTCGAACACCTTTCTGTTTCCATTCATGGGAACCCCATTCTGAGGGATGTTTCCCTTTGCTTTCCCGAGGGGAAACGGATCTCCATTCTTGGCCCGAATGGAGCGGGGAAATCAACACTTCTGAGGTCACTTATAGGGATACAGCCGCTTGCGGCAGGGCGAGTGCTCCTAAAAGGGAAGGACATCAAGGCACTATCGCGCAGGGAGCTAGCCCGGCATATTGCGATTCTGCCCCAGGGGGCGGAGGCTCCGCAGGATACGACAGTGGAGCAGCTGGTGGGCTTCGGCCGCTTTCCTTATCATTCCCTGTTCGGGCAGAGAGATGCAAAAAAAGATAGGGAAGTGGTGGAGTGGGCGCTTGAGATAGCTCACGTGGATTCCCTGCGAAAGCGCGAGGTGCACTCTCTGTCGGGAGGGGAGCGCCAGAGGGCGTTTCTCGCCATGGTGCTGGCCCAGCAGCCGAAAATCCTCCTGCTGGATGAGCCGACGACGTATCTTGATATCGCCCATCAGCTGGAAGTGATGAATATCATCACGGAGGTCAATCAAAAATACGGCATAACGGTCATCATGGTACTTCACGACATGAATCATGCCCTTCAGTTTTCCAATGAAGTCGTCATTGTAAAGGATCATGGGATATTTGCAAGCGGTACCCCAGAGGATATTATGACAGGCGAGACCATTGCGGAGGTTTTCGGCGTCCAGGTGGATACATTTGTCAATCGCAATGGACAAATCGTGCTATCCCCCGTGCGTCTTGTGGGAAAGCAGGAGCGTTTGCGGGAAGGTGACTTTTAAGCAGCCTATGGAATTTGCAACGCATGGCGGATGATGGTATAATCGAACCAGATTTTTTCGGGATTCTTAGCAGGCTAGGTGGATATATGACACAGTTTGACCAGCGTAACATCACGATGATGATGGATTTTTATGAATTGACGATGGCAAATGGCTATTTTGCAAATCATGATAAGGATAAACGCGTAGCTTTCGATGTGTTTTATCGTGCGAATCCAGACAAGGGCGGATTCGCTATTTTTGCTGGTCTTGCCCAAGTCATTGAATATGTGGAGAATATGAAATTTTCCGCGGAAGATGTGGAATACTTCCGGCAGCAGGGCGTCTTTTCCGAGGAATTTCTGTCATACCTTGAGGATTTCCATTTCCGCGGGGATGTCTATGCCATGCCAGAGGGTACAATCATGTACCCGAATGAGCCGATTCTGACGGTCGTGGCGCCCCTCATCGACGCTCAGCTCGTGGAGACGGCGATTCTGGCACAGATCAATCACCAGTCACTGATTGCCACGAAGGCGCGGCGTATCTGCTACGCTGCCCAAGGGCGGGCTGTATCGGATTTCGGTGCACGGCGGGCGCATAATGTGGATGCGGCGACGTATGGGGCCCGGGCAGCCTATATCGGCGGCGTGGCAGGGACAGCCACCTGCTCTGCCGGGCAGATGTTCAATATCCCTGTCTCAGGGACGATGGCCCATAGCTGGGTCATGTTCTTCAAGGATGAATATGAGGCCTTCAAGAAGTATGCGCTGACGTATCCCGATGGAACAGTGCTCCTGGTGGATACCTATGATGTTATCCATTCGGGCATCCCCAATGCCATTCGCGTGGCGAAGGAGGTGCTGGAGCCCATGGGCAAACGTCTCCTCGGCATACGAATCGACTCGGGGGATCTCGCCTATCTTTCAAAGCGGGTACGGCGGATGCTGGACGAAGCAGGGCTCTCGGACTGCAAGATCATCGTATCGAACAGCCTGGACGAGGTGACGGTGAGCTCGCTTCTCTTGCAGGGGGCCTGCATCGATGGCTTTGGCATCGGGGAGCGCCTCATCACAGCGAAGTCGGAGCCGGTTTTCGGTGCGGTGTACAAGCTGGCGGCAGTGGAGGAGGACGGCATTTTCCAGCCGCGCATCAAGGTGTCGGAGAATGTCGAGAAGATCACGAATCCTGGTCTGAAGGAGCTCTATCGCATCTATGACGAGGATGGCCATGCTGTTGCCGACATGATTGCAGTGGCGGGGGAGACGGTGGATCTTTCCCAGCCCTATCATTACATCGACCCGCAAAAGCCCTGGAAAAATCGTAAGTTCGAGGGCTGCACGGCAAGGAATCTGCGGCGGAAATTTGTCGAGAACGGCAAGCGTGCTGAGGAGCTGCCCTCCATTGAAGAGATTCGGAGCTATGTGAAGGAGCAGCTCCAGCATGAGATCTGGGAGGAGGAGCAGCGCTTTGAAAACCCCCATCGTCACTACATCGATATGACGCCGGATTACTATGAGCTCAAGATGGATCTGTTGACGGAAACGCGCCGCAAGCATGGGTGATTTTATGATTACGGGAAAGACAAAGAATCTCGGCGTCATGGGCTGGCCCATCGGCCATTCGCTGTCGCCGGTCCTGCAGAATGCCGCACTGAAGGACGCGCAGCTCGATTATGTGTATATCGCGCTTCCCGTCCCGCCTGACATGCTTTCTGCTGCTGTTGCGGGCCTCAGAGCTGCAAATTTCTCTGGATGGAATGTGACGATCCCCCACAAGGAGGCCATTATCCCCTATCTCGATGAGGTGGAGGAGGCCGCAAGGGCGATTGGAGCGGTCAATACGGTCGTGAATTGTGATGGAAAGCTCTATGGCTATAATACGGATGCGGAGGGCTTTATCGGGGCGCTCCTTTCCCGGGGCTTTGACCCGGCAGGAAAACAGGTCGTCCTTCTGGGAGCCGGGGGAGCGGCGAGAGCCGCAACCTGGGCGCTCTTGAAGCGGGGTGCAAAGTCAATATGCATCGCCGTGCGCAATGAGAAAAAAGGGGAGGACTTTGTAGCGTCCTTTCGTTCCTACGATGCAAATGGCATCTTGCGGGCAGAGGATTGGAGCGGTGAGGCATTTTCCTCCATCCTTCCAGAAGCGGAGCTTATTGTCAACACGACACCCCTTGGCATGAGCCCAAAGGTTTCCGAAATGCCACCGATGGATCTTGATCAGCTGAAGCCAGAGGCCTTTGCGTATGATATCGTCTATATGCCAGGAGAGACCCGCTTTCTTCGGGAGGCAAGGCTCCGGGGACATGAGACGCTGAACGGGGAAGATATGCTTGTGCTCCAGGGGGCGGCTGCCTTCTCTCTTTGGACGGGAGAGAGGCCGGACGCTGCACTGATGAAGAAAGAGCTGCATAGAGTGCTGTCTCAGAAATCCTGAGACAGGTTTTGTTGGATAGATTAGGAGGCCTATTTGACTGCAATTCGATACGAACTCGTTGCGAAGGATGAATCCACAGGAGCTCGCGCAGGCGTGCTCCACACCCCCCATGGGAGCTTTGAAACTCCGATCTTCATGCCGGTGGGCACCCAGGCCAGTGTGAAGGGCGTCTCACCCGACGAGCTGAAGGATCTGGGTGCTGGCATCATCCTATCGAATACATACCATCTCTTTCTCCGTCCCGGCATGGAGCTCATACGGGAGGCAGGGGGACTTCACGCCTTTATGCACTGGGATCGGGCGATTCTCACGGACAGCGGCGGCTTTCAGGTCTTCAGCCTGGGGGATCTGCGCAAGATCACAGAGGAGGGCGTCACATTCCGCTCTCATATTGATGGCTCGAAGAAATTCCTGTCGCCAGAGGTATCCATGGAGGTGCAGATGTGCCTTGGCTCGGATATCGTCATGGCCTTTGACGAATGTGTGCCCTATCCGGCGGACTTTGACTACGCAAAGCAATCGACGGAGCGGACACAGCGCTGGGCGGAGCGTTGCAAAAAGGCAATGACGGCTGAAAACCAAGGGCTCTTTGGCATCGTCCAGGGCGGCATGTACCCGGAGCTTCGCCAGTGGAGTGCGCGTCATCTCGTGGAGCTCGATTTCCCCGGCTACGCAGTGGGAGGGCTTTCCGTGGGAGAGCCCCGAGAGCTGATGAATGAGATGCTTTCCATCTCCACGTCCTTCCTGCCGGAGGACAAGCCCCGCTACCTCATGGGAGTCGGGACACCTGATTGTCTCGTGGATGGTGTGGCCCGCGGCATCGATATGTTTGACTGTGTCTTCCCCACGCGGGTGGCTCGCAACGGCATGGCCATGACCTGGCGCGGGCGCCTCGTCATGAAGAATGCCCAGTTCACCCATGACCATACGGTTCTGGAGGAGGGCTGCGGCTGCTATGCCTGCAGAAATGGGTATACAAGGGCGTATATCCGCCATCTCGTGCGGGCAGGAGAGATATTCGGCCTGAGGCTTCTGTCTCTTCACAATCTATGGTTCCTGCAGGACTTTATGCGAAAGATGCGTGCCGCTATTATTGAGGGCTCGTTCCCGAAATTCCGATCAGAGTTCTTTGAAGAGTATGACGCACATCGCAATGGTTAACGTTAAAAAGGAGTGTAATATATGGATCCGGAAATGATGACATCCTTTGGGACATGGGCTCCCATCCTTCTCATGGTGCTTATCTTCTACTTTCTACTGTATAGGCCGCAGAAGAAAGCACAGAAGAAACGCCAGGACATGATAAACGCTCTGAAGAAGGGCGCGCGCGTCGTCACCCTTGGCGGAATCTATGGCACGATTGTTTCTGTGGAGGAAACAACGCTGCAGCTCGAGATCGCAAAGGGCGTCGTCATCGAAATCGCCCGGGCAGGCATCAGCAGCGTTGTGCCCGATGCGTCCGAGTCCAAGGATGAGAATGCATAAGGAAAGGCGATGAGATAGCCCCTATGGAAGCAAAGAAATCGCTACGAAAGTCGGCCCTGGCCGCAAGGCGATCCCTTACGGTAGAGGCTCGAAGGAAAGCCTCGGAGGAAATCATCCAGAAGCTGCTCGCAGAGGAGGCCTATCAAGAGGCAAAGACGGTTTTTGCCTATGCAGCTATGCCAGAGGAGGTGCAGCTCGATGCATTTCTTCTGCAGGCTCTTTGCGATGGGAAGGTTGTGGGCATTCCACTCATTACCGGGAAAGGAACGATGGAGGCAGTTCGTCTCCAGAGGCTGGAGGATCTTGTACCGGATGCCTATGGAATCCTTTCCGTTGCGAAAGAACACCGCGTCCTTCTTGATCCAAAAGAGATCGATCTCGTAGCTGTGCCTGGCGTAGCCTTTGACAGAAACGGTGGTCGCCTTGGCATGGGGGCGGGCTTCTACGATCGCTTCCTTTCGGAAAAGGCGGGCCAGGCACGTCGGATCGCACTCACATTTGAGTGCCAGCTTGTGGAGCAGGTTCCAGTAGAGCCCCACGATGCTTTCGTAGATATCATTCTGACGGAACATCAAAGGATTGTATGCCCAAATCATAGAAGCAAAGGTAGTGAATCATTTGCGAAAAGATAATCTGATCAAACTGATTGCCTGTGTCGTGGCAATCGTCGCGCTTTTCGTCGTCTTTGTGAAACCGCTGTCCAACTCCATACGACAGGGGCTTGACCTCCAGGGCGGCACCCACGTCGTATTGGAGGCAGAGGATACGGACGTGGCAAAGGTCAACGACGACGCGATGAACCGCGTCGTGACCATCATGGAGAAGCGCGTCAATGCGCTGGGCCTCACGGAGCCCATCATCCAGCGGGAGGGTGAGCGCCGCGTCATCATCGAGCTCCCTGGCGTCAAGGACCCGGATGCAGCCATCAAGACCATCGGCAAGACGGCTCTGCTGGAGTTCAAGGATGAGGAAGGAAACACGGTCCTCACCGGTACGGACCTCAAGGATGCCCAGGCCTCCACAAATCAGCAGACGGGGCAGAATGTGGTCAACCTGGAGTTCTCCGATGAGGGCGCAAAGAAATTCGCTGACCTCACGACGAAAAATGTCGGACGGACCATCGCCATCCTCCTGGATGGGGAAGTCCTGACGGCACCGAATGTGCGTGAGCCGATTCTCGGAGGCAAGGCAGAGATCTCTGGTCAGAAATCCCTGGAGGAAGCCCAGAACCTCGCCGTCGTCCTGCGGAGCGGCGCACTTCCTGTCAAGGTCAACATCATCGAGACCCGCACCGTCGGACCTTCCCTTGGACAGGATTCCAAGGATAAGTCCCAGGTCGCCTTTGTCATCGGCCTCGGCGCTGTCCTCGTGTTCATGCTTCTCTTCTATCGCCTCTCTGGCTTCATCGCCGATATCGCACTGATGGCCTATACGCTGATGCTCCTGGCTGCTCTTTACCTCCTGGACGCTACGCTTACGCTTCCCGGTGTTGCAGGCATCATCCTCACCATCGGCATGGCTGTCGATGCGAACGTCCTGATTTTTGAGCACTTCAAGGAGGAGTATCAGATTCAGGGAAAGAGCCTCCGGCTATCCATGGACGCAGGCTTCAAGCGCGCCTTCACGACGATCTTTGACTCGAATATCACGACGATTATTGCAGCGGCGGTCCTCTTCTTCTTGGGGACAGGCACGATCCGCGGCTTTGCCATAACGCTTGGCCTAGGCACGCTCCTTTCCATGTTCACAGCCATCACGCTGACCCAGTACATGCTGAAGCTCTTGATCAATTCCAAGATTTTCGAGAATCCCGCGGCCTACGGTGCAACAGGATTTATGCTTTGGAAGAAGGAGGATTTGAAGAATGCAAAAGTTTGACATAGCAGGCCATCGGAAGATCTGGTTCCTGCTGTCGGCACTCATCATCATTCCAGGGCTTATTTGCATGTTCGTCAAGGGATTTAATTTTGGAATCGACTTCACAGGCGGTACGATCATCGACCTGAAGTTCGACAAGCCAGTGACCATAGCCGAGGTACGTACGAGCCTTGCAAAGTATGGCCTTGACGGGGCGACGATCCAGCTTTCCGGCGCAGCGTCGGATGTGACTGCCTCGGATGATGTGATGATACGCACGGCTGACCTGGAGGAAGAGGAGCGTAAGGAAGTCATGGCAACCCTGAAAGAGGATGTGGGCTCCTATACGGTCCTCCGCGAGGAAAAGGTGGGGGCGACCATCGGTGGCGAGCTCATCACAAATGCAGTCCTCGCTATGCTGGTATCCTGGGCGCTCATCATCCTGTACGTTGCCTATCGCTTTGAGTTCAAATTCGGCATTGCAGCTGTCTTGGCGCTCATCCACGATATCCTCGTGGTGCTTGCCGTCTTCTCCCTTACCCAGAGGCAGATCGACTCCTCCTTTATTGCAGCGCTCCTCACCATCGTCGGCTATTCCATCAACGATACGATTGTCATATTCGACCGGATTCGTGAGAACCTGAAGCTTCATTTCCGCAAGGGCGGAAATATCGAGGAGCTTGTCAGCCGCAGCATCTTCCAGACGCTTACACGCTCTCTCTATACGGTTTTCACCGTTCTTTTCACCACGGCTGCCCTCTATTTCTTCGGGGGCGAGACGACGAAGGATTTTGCCTTTGCACTTCTCGTCGGCTTCAGCGTCGGTTGCTATTCCTCTATCTTCATCGCAAGCCCGCTTTGGATGACCTTCCGCGAAATGAGTGGGAAGAAGCGTGTGCAGCCAGCTCGATCCTAATAACAATGATGTGTGGGACTGTATAAAGGCAGTCCCACTTTTGGAATTAGATTTTCAGGGTAAGTTTTATGATAAAAGAATGGGATCTATTGGAATCCGTGCCAAATGCCGCGGCCTTTGCCGAGGAAATCGGCGAGTCGACGCTTGTGGCCGGCATTTTGTGGCATCGTGGGATACAGACGAAGGAAGAAGCCCTTGCATTTTTGCACCCGGAGCGCAGCCCCTACAGCAATCCCTTTGATATAAAGGATATGGATGTGGCAATCCGGAGAATCCAGCAGGCAATCCAGGAGAAGCAGCATATCACCGTGTATGGCGATTATGATGTGGATGGGATGACAGCAACCTCCCTCTTGCTCAGGACTCTGCGGAAAGTCGGGGCAGAGGTGACCTTTTACATCCCCGATCGCATGCGGGAGGGGTATGGCTTTAACCGTGCGGCTTTGGAGGAGCTTTCTGGCACGACGGATCTCCTGATCTCTGTGGACTGTGGCGTAGCCTCTGTCGAGGACGTGAAGGCAGTAGGGGAGAAGCTGGACATCATCATCACGGATCATCATCTGCCAGGCCCCACGCTTCCGCCGGCTCTTGCCGTCCTGAATCCTCATCGGGAGGACTGCCCCTCGAAGGAAAAGGACCTCTGCGGCGTCGGCGTCGTATTCAAGCTTTGCCAGGCTCTGTGGACGGCGCTTGACAAGGGCCCCTTTGAGGAGGATCTGGAGCTCGTGACCATCGGCACCATCGCCGACCTCGTCCCTCTGCGGGGGGAGAATCGCAAGATTGTCAAAGAGGGTCTTTCCCGCATGCGCACGACGGCGAACAAGGGAATAGCTGCCCTTATCGAAGTGGCGGGGCTCCAGGAAAAAGACATCAATGCAGGCCATGTGGGCTTTATGCTGGCACCGCGCCTCAATGCCTCGGGGCGTATCGGAACGGCAAAGAAGGGCGTGGCGCTCTTGACCTCTGAGGACACATCGGAGGCCAGCCAGCTCGCAGCGGACCTCGACATGCTCAATACAGAGCGGCAAGCCATTGAGCGTGATATTTTGGAGAAAGCGGTCCACACGCTTGAGAAGGAATGTGTGGAGGACCTCCCTGCCATTGTGGTGGCGGGGGAGGATTGGAATCCAGGCGTCATCGGCATCGTTGCCTCCAGGCTAGTGGATCGCTACTACAAGCCTGCCATTGTCTTTGATATCCAGGAGGATGGGACCTGCAAGGGATCCTGCCGGAGCATCAAGGGACTGCACATGTTTGAGGCGCTCCAGGCGGTTTCGGAGCATATCGAGCAGTTTGGCGGCCACGCCATGGCAGCAGGGCTCACGGTAAAGCGCGAGAAGTTCCCCGCCTTCCGAGAGGCATTCTCGAGGTATTGCAAGGAACACCTGACGGAAGAGGAATATACTCCAAAGGTAAGCGTCGAGTCTGAGCTTGCGCCCAAGGACATCACCTTTTCTCTCGTGGAGGATCTGTCCCGCCTTGAGCCCTATGGCATGGAGAACCCGAAGCCCTTTTTCGGCTGGCGCAATATGCGCGCCTCAGAGGCTATGGCAATCGGGAGGGAAAAAAGGCATCTGCGGTTTCAGGTGGGGACAAAGGACATTCCTGTAACGGCACTCATGTGGAACGAGGGCCATTTGGCAGGGATTGTCAACGCGGAAGCGGTCGATATCGTATATTCTCCGAGCGTCAATGAATGGAATGGGCGCAAGTCGCTGCAGTGCATCGTGAATTCCATGCAGCCCGCAGCTACGGAGCGTGTATTTCCCACACGGGATATCCTCTTAGGCATCTATCGCTTTTTGCGAGGCATCTTTCAAAGGGACGGCAAGATCCCCTTTTCCGCAGAGTCCCTCACACTCGACTATCGGAAAGAATCGAATATCTCGTATTACACGATGCAAAAGGGACTGCAGATCTTTCAGGAACTGGGAATCCTGCTCTCCGATGCAGAGGAGACGTACTATACCATGCCGACACAGCATGGAAAACTTGACTTGATGGCCTCGCCCACCTATAGGCGGGGCATGCGCCATCTTGAGCTTATGGGAGGGGAGCGCGTATGACTGGAGAAGATAAAGGAAGCATCACGATAGAGCGTGTGCTATCGACTGTCCACCAATATGCCCCAACGGCAGATTTGGGCCTCATTCGGCGCGCCTATGAGCTTTCCAGCCAGGCGCACAAAGGCCAGTTTCGCGTTTCCGGCGAGGCCTATATCATCCACCCACTCCACGTGGCGTATATACTCGCTAAGCTTCACATGGACGATGCGACCATCAGTGCAGCGCTTCTGCACGATGTGGTGGAGGATACCCTCTATACGAACGAGCAGATGAAGGAGCTCTTTGGCGAGGAGATTGCCATGCTCATCGACGGTGTGACAAAGCTCGGCAAGCTGCAATATAAATCAAAGGAGCAGGCCCAGCTGGAGAGCTACCGCAAGATGTTCCTCGCCATGGCGAAGGACATCCGCGTCATCATGATAAAGCTGGCGGACAGGCTCCACAATATGCGCACGCTGAAATATATGCGGGCGGACAAGCAAAAGCGCATTGCCCAGGAGACCATAGAGATCTATGCACCTCTTGCGAACCGCCTGGGTATTTCCAGCATCAAATGGGAGCTGGAGGATCTCTGCCTGCGTTATCTTGAGCCGGAGATTTACTACGACCTTGTGGAAAATGTCAAACAGAAACGCAAAGAGCGCCAGTCCTTCATAGACACATCCGTCGCGCAAATTCGCGAAAAGCTGGAGGAAGCGGGCATCAAGGCGGAGATCACGGGAAGGGCCAAGCACTTTTACAGCATCTATCGCAAGATGAAGCGGGGCCACAAGGATATCAGTGAGATTTACGATCTATCCGCTGTGCGTGTCCTGGTGGATTCTGTGAAGGACTGCTATGGCGTGCTTGGCGTCATCCACGCCATGTGGAAGCCCATGCCCGGCCGCTTCAAGGACTATATCGCCATGCCGAAGTCAAATGGCTATCAGTCCCTCCATACGACGGTCATGACCAGGGGGTATCCTCTGGAAATCCAGATCCGTACCTTTGCGATGCATCAGATATCGGAGTATGGTGTTGCGGCCCATTGGAAGTACAAGGAGTCCGGCAAGAGCATTCAGGCGGCAAGCGCCATGGATCAAAAGATGAGCTGGCTCCGCCAAATGGTGAATCTCCAGAAGGACTTCAGCGATCCGAAGGAGTATTTTGAAGCGCTGAAGGTAGATGTCTTTTCGGATGAGGTCTTTGTGTTCACGCCGAAGGGCGATGTCATCGATCTGCCGAAGGGCTCCATCCCCATCGATTTCGCCTATCGCATCCATACGGAGGTGGGGCATCACTGTGTGGGGGCAAAGGTCAATGGCAAGCTGGTGCCCCTGGAGTACAAGCTGAAAAATGGCGATATTGTCTCCGTCATTACGAATAAGGCGAACAACGGCCCCAGCCGTGATTGGCTGAACATTGTCGCCTCCTCGGAAACCCGCAGCAAGATCCGCTCCTGGTTCAAGAAGGAGAAGCGGGAGGAAAATATAGAGCGCGGTATGGAGCTCCTCAAGGAGGAGGCAAAGCGTCTCGGCTATGCACCAAAGGTGCTCCTGAAGGAATGCCGTCTGCAAAAGGTAGCAGAGAAGTTGAATGTCCAGACAGAGGATGATCTCCTGGCGGCGCTCGGCTACGGCGGGGTGGCTCTGCCAGGAATCATCACGAAGCTCATCGAGCTCTATAAAAAGGATATGCAGGAGGCGACGCCGCCGGGTGTGTCGAAGCTCTTATCCGAGCTGAAGACGCCCCAGCATGGAAAGAGCAAAAAGAGCAGCCATGGCATCCTGGTGGAAGGCGAAAGCGGCCTGATGGTCCGCCTCGCCAGGTGCTGCAACCCGATTCCAGGGGATGAGATCATAGGCTACATCACCCGGGGGCGCGGTGTATCTGTCCACCGGGCCGATTGCCCCAATGTGCTGAAGGATACGGATTTTTCCCGTATGATAGAAGTGAGCTGGGATATCGGACTTGACAAGGAATACACCGTAGAGCTCGAAATCGTATGCAACGACAAGAGCGGTGTTTTGGCAGAGCTCCTCGCCATACCCTCTGAGCTCAAGATCAATATCCGGAGCGTCAATGCAAACCCCAACCGCAGCAATAAGACATCGAGCGTCGTCATGGGCCTCAACGTCAAAAGCGCTGAGGATGTGGAAAAGCTCATGACACGTTTCCGCCGAGTGAAGGACGTGTACAGTGTGTCCCGGGCAATGGGCAGGAACAACTCCTAAAATGTGCTTTTTATCATTGTAAAAGACACTTCACTTTGCTATAATCAAATGATGTTCATGTTGATGTAATACGGCAGCCTCATGCAAGAGGGGAGGAGGATCCGCAGGCTGGGTCTTCTCCAGGCGGATTACATGACAGGTGACAAGAGGAGCAAAGCCCATCGTCTATGCTTTTGGACTTGGAGTTGGGATCTCATTGCAATATTTTCCTTATTTCTAGAAGAAAGAAGGTTTTATTATGGCGGAAACGTTTACAATCACGGACTTAAAGACGCGCCTTCAGGAGCGCCAGCATAAGATGACGCCGCAGCGCCAGACGGTCCTTCAGATTTTTCTCGATCATCCCGGCGAGCACTTGAGCGCCGAGGATGTGCATGGACTTCTGCGGGATAAGCGCTCGGAGATCGGCCTTGCGACAGTCTATCGCAGCCTGGAGCTCCTGTCAGAGCTCGGCATCCTGCAGAAAATAGAGTTCGGCGATGGCTGCAGCCGCTACGAGGTCAATACCCTTGATCCTACCCAGCACCATCATCACCATTTGATCTGCACAAAATGCGACAAGGTCATCGAATTTGAGGAAGACCTCCTCGAGGATCTGGAAAAGGATATCCAGGCAAAGACTGGCTTTATTGTGCAGGATCACCAGGTGAAATTCTTCGGCATTTGCAAGGAGTGTCAAGCGGCTGGTGAGAATTAAGACCTTTACGCTCAATAGTGCAGAGGAAGTCCTCCATAAGATAACGCGGGAGGTTCTGACGCTCTTTCGCGTGGAGATCACGGGAAAGGGCGAGGCGGATTATCTTCAGATGTCCGTCGTGAACAGGCGCCTCTCGGAAAATCCCGTTCGGGTGAAGACGGATATGATCCTCTTTGACCGAGAGGGGGAGGGGCATGTCTATTCGCGATGCGCGTCGGGAAGTGACGATGAAAAGCCCTCCGGAGCTGTCAATCGGATCATAAAGCTGAATCTCTACCACATCTTTTGCGAGGATCTTGGAATGCCGGCGGCACCCTGGGGAATACTCCATGGTGTGCGTCCGACGAAAATCGTCCATCGGTGGATTCGGGCGGGAATGGATGAGAAGTCCATTTTGTTGCGCCTGCGAAAGGAATATGAATGCAGCGAAGAGAAAGCACGGGAAATCGTCCCCATGGCGTTTCGCCAGCTTCCCTTCCTGAAGACCTCGGATGAGCGAACCGTGAGCGTATACATAGGGATTCCCTTTTGCCTTACACGGTGCCTTTACTGCTCGTTTCCCGCAAATGTCCTGCCAGGGGAGAAAAAGCTTCGCTCTTTTATGGAGGCCTTCCGCACGGATCTCATGGCAGCGTGCAATGATATAGAAGCCTATGGGCTGCATGTGCAAAATATTTACATCGGTGGAGGGACGCCCACGAGTCTCCCGGATAAATTTTTTGCCGAAATGCTCTCCATGGTATATAATGCCTTCTATGATGATTCGGTTGTGGAATTCACCGTGGAGGCAGGGAGACCGGACTCCATCACGGAGGAGAAGGTCGAGGAAATGAAGCGCAGGCATGTGACGCGGGTGAGTGTCAATCCGCAATCCATGCGGCAGCGCACGCTTGATCTCTTGGGACGACGCCATACGCCGGAGGATGTCCGGCGTATGTTTGCTGTATTCCGTGAGGCGGGGAATTTCCACATCAATATGGATGTGATCATCGGACTTCCGGGGGAGACGAGCGAGGATATCGCCTATACCATGGGAGAAATCGCAAAGCTCGGCCCGGATGATATCACGCTTCATGCGCTGGCACTGAAGCGCGGCTCCCGTCTTGTGGAGCTGATGCAGGAGCGCCATGTCGATCTGCCGGCGGCAGAGGAAGCGCGCGAGATGTTCCGCGTCGCGATGGAGAGGGCAACAGCCCTTGGCATGAAGTCCTATTATCTCTATCGGCAGGGCTATATGGCAGGGGATCTGGAAAATGTAGGCCTATGTAAACCCGGCTCTGAGGGAATGTACAACATCCAGATTATGGAGGAGCATCAGACTATCATCGGTATCGGAGGGGCTGCCACCTCGAAGGTGGTGAACTTTCGGGAGCATCGCCTCCGGTCGTCATTTCACCCGAAGGATTTGACGACGTATCTTCGGGATGTGGACAAGTATATCGCAAGGCGTCATGAGCTGCTGGAAAAAGCCTATGGCAGGCAATAGGAGGAAGAGAAAGAATGCTGACAAATGCCCCGCGGGGGACAAAGGATATTCTGCCGGAGGAAGTGACGGCTTGGAATTTCGTGGAGGAGAAAATCCGCAGTGTGTGCAAGCGCTACGGCTTCCAGGAGATCCGTACCCCGCACTTCGAGCACACGGAGCTCTTTCACCGAGGAATCGGTGAGGGGACCGACGTGGTGGACAAGGAGATGTACACCTTTGAGGACAGGGGGCATCGGAGCATCACCCTTCGTCCGGAAAATACAGCCTCCGTGGTCCGCGCCTATCTGCAGAACAAGCTCTATGGCACGGGATCTGCGACAAAGCTTTTCTACATCGGAGAAATGTTCCGCTATGACCGCCCCCAGGCAGGGCGCATGCGGGAGTTCCACCAGTTCGGCGTGGAGTCCATCGGACAGGAAAGCCCCATGGCGGATGCAGAGGTCATTCTCCTGGCGGTTGACTTTCTGGAGTCCCTGGGCCTGAAGGATTTGCAGCTTTCCTTAAATTCCGTCGGCTGCCCGAAATGCCGCCCCATGTATCGGAAGGCTCTGCAGGATTTTTTCCGGGATAAGCTGGGGGAGCTCTGCGAGGACTGCAACAGCCGCTTCGAGCGCAGTCCCATGCGCATTCTCGATTGCAAGGTGGATGCGGACAAGCCCTTCATGAAGGACGCGCCGAAGATTACGGACTGCCTGTGTGAGGAATGTCAGGAACATTTCCATGCAGTGCAGAAGTATCTTACGGAGGCAGATATTTCCTTCACCCTCGATCCGAGACTTGTCCGTGGTCTTGACTACTATACGCGGACGGCCTTTGAGATCAAGTATGCTCCCCTCGGAGCCCAGAGCGCCGTGGCAGGCGGTGGTCGCTATGATGGGCTCATCGAGGAGATGGGTGGCGCGCCGACGCCAGCCGTCGGATTTGCCACGGGACTTGAGCGTGTTTTGCTTGCGTTGACAAAGCAAGGCCTTTTGCCGGAGGCAAATGCAGAGCTCGATGCCTTTATCATCGCACAGGACGAGGCGGCAAGCGCCATGGCCTTTTCACTGCTTGCAAGGCTTCGCCGGGCAGGTATCACTGCCTCTATGGACTTTGCGGGCCGCAGCATGAAGGCGCAGTTCAAGCAGGCCAATAAGCTCAATGCGCGCTTTGCACTGATCCTGGGCGAAGAGGAGTGCAAGGAGTCTGCCGTCACCTGCAAGGATATGCAGACGGGAGATCAGCGCAAGATATCGCTGGAAGAAATCGTAACTACCATTTGTTCTGAGGTGAAACATTGATGGAAACATTACAGGGGATGAAGCGCACGCATCATGCAGGGACGCTTCGCAAGTCGGACATCGATACGGAAGTCGTGCTGGCAGGCTGGGTATCCCGGCGGCGTGATCATGGCGGACTTATCTTCGTCGATATGCGGGACCGCTCCGGCTTTGTGCAGGTTGTCTTCGACGAGGCTGCCATGAATGAGGGAACCTTCCACAAGGCAGAGTCCCTCCGGAATGAATTCTGCATCGCCGTCCGTGGCAAGGTGCGCGGGCGCAGCGAAGACACGATCAACCCGAACATCGAGACGGGCGAGGTCGAGGTGGTCTGCGAGGAGCTCCGCATCCTGAACAAGGCAAAGACGCCTCCCTTCTATATCCAGGACGGCATCGATGTGGATGAGACGGTCCGAATGAAGTACCGTTACCTCGACCTTCGCCGCCCGGAGATGCAGAAGAACATCATCCTGCGCCATCGTGTGACGAAGATCATGCGGGATTTCTTCGACAGCGAGGGGTTCCTTGAGATCGAAACGCCGATGCTCTGCAAGAGCACGCCGGAGGGCGCTCGTGACTTCCTCGTGCCGAGCCGCCTGAATCCTGGCGAGTTCTATGCACTTCCCCAGTCCCCGCAGATCTTTAAGCAGCTCCTTCAGGTTGCAGGCTTTGAGAAGTACTTCCAGATCGTCCGCTGCTTCCGGGATGAGGATTTGCGTGCTGACCGCCAGCCAGAGTTCACCCAGCTGGATATCGAGATGTCCTTCCTGGATCAGGATACGATTCTCACGCTCATGGAGCGCATGATCCAGAAGCTCTTCAAGGAAGCGATTGGCGCCGAGGT
>CAMCRT010000009.1 GCA_945877355.1 uncultured Mitsuokella sp.
CCGGCACTTTTCCCGCATGCTTTCGTCGCCCTTGATGCGGTAGATGAGGTGCTCAAAGACCGCAGAGCCTGTGCGAGCCGCCTCCTCGTCGCTGATGCGCCGTATCTCCGCCGCCAGCCGCTCCATGACCGCCTCGAGGGCCGGCCGATACGCTCCATAAATATCCATCAATTCCCCTCCTATTCTTCTGGCATACATTGTAGCGGGTTTGCCTGAAATCTGCAATAGACGGCAATCATCGAAAATGCGTTTGACTTTTCCCCCAAAATATTATATTCTATACATATAAAGTACACCGCTGACCGATATGCGGGCTATAAATGGTCGGGTTGCAAGTATCTCGCTGACCGATATGCGGGTGATAAATGGTCGGGTCGCAAGTCAGCCCTTCGCCGTCGCGAGGGGCTGTTTTCATAGGGGGGGACTATGAAACAAGCAGGCTTTTACATCATCAAAGACAATTTTTTCAGCGATATGGCAGATCCGTATCTTAAGGGTAATAAAGCGGAAGCCCGCCCCCACTACTACTGCTTCCCAGATGATATCAAGGGAATCTACTGGATGATTCCCCTGTCCAGCCGTGTGGAAAAATTCGAACGAATCATCAATCGGCGCCACGCTCAGGGAAAACCATGCAATACTCTGCATATTGTACGCCTGGACGACGGCCGTAGAAGTGCCTTTCTTCTACAGGATATGTTCCCTATCAACGATTCTTATATTGAGCGGCCATACACCATTGCAGGAAATCCACTTATGCTTACCAGTGAGCACGAGGTACGTTCTTTGGAAAAGAAAGCGCGAAAGGTACTGCGAATGATTCGTCACGGAGTTCGGTTTCTTCCCACACAGCCAGATGTGCTTCGAATCTATCGCAAGTTGACTATCCGAGCAAAAACAGAAGGAGAGCCCTGATGATTTATCCGTTTATGACCTTTGAAGACGATACGGAAATCACCCATTCGGAAATGCTTCCCAACGGGGAAGTAAAGGTATTCGTGGAGACGCCTGACGAAAAGGATTGCTTCCATAGTCTGGTCTGCTACCTGCCCTCCTACCGTGTCGAGGATGTCATCGGCTATTCCCAAGAGGAAGTCGATAAATATCTGGCTTTCATCAAAAAGGCGGCCAATCTGATTATCGAGTTTTCCCAGGAGGGCGGCTTCTGCCATACCACAGCGGGTTAAGATTTTATATTCCTGATGAACCTATCCACTACGCATAAAGAGGAGGCTGCTGCCGGATATATCCGGCGGCAGCCTCCTCTTATTTTCCTATCGTATCAGAGAGATGCGGCGAAGTCCTTGCCGAGCTTTTCGCAGGTGGCGAGGTCGTCAGCGGAGGGCTCGTTCTCGACGGCGAGGCCGTCGGCGAAGAGCTTGGCGCCAGCATTTTTCGTGCGCTCGCTCCATGCCTCCATCCAGGCGCCGCCGCCCCAGCCGTAGGAGCCGAAGAGGATCGTCGGCACGCCGGAGAGGTTCCCCTCTGCCTCGGCGAAGAAGGGCTCGAAGGAACCTTCCTCCAGCACCTCGTCCCCCATGGCAGGGCAGCCAAAGGCCATGGCGTCGTAGTCCTTCACCTTGTCGGCGCTGAAGCTGTCCACCTCAAAGAGAGAGACCTCGGCGCCGCCCTCCTTGGCGCCCTTCTCCACGGCCTTTGCCATTGCTGCCGTGTTGCCCGTTCCCGACCAATAAACAACTGCCAGCTTTTTCATGATGCATTCCTCCTAATAAATATCAGATAGCTTTCTATGTCTGTTCCTTGCTTCATCTGTATCATACCACCCAGCGGGCTGGAATAGATGTTACAAAGAGCACACCTTTTTCCCTCTGTCTCCTGCCCCTCAGCCGGCCTGAACCAATGTCGCGAAGGGCACGCCCTTTTCCAGCCGGGTGCAGAAGGCATGGGTGCAGTCCGTAAAGCGGTCAAAAAGGGCCCGGGTCTCCGCCTCGTGGGCGTAGACCTTCCAGTAGCCGCTATAGCAGAACTTCCGCCCCTTGTGCTGGATGAAGCCCTCCACGTCCTCCGGCGGGTAGCCCAGGAAAAGGCCGATCTCATGGGGAAAGGTCTTCCGGAGCACCATGCGAGAGCGCAGATGCTCCAGCATCTCCCGGGTACTGTCCCACTCCCGATACCCCAGGGGCTGGAGTATCGCCTGGGCCTTCGGGGAGGCCAGTGCCTCCCGGAGTGCCTCCTCCCGGTAAAAGAGCAGCAGCACATACTCCGCCCCCTCCGCCACGCAGAAGGTGGAGATGCCCTTGCACGTAAAGCAGGGCCCGTAGGAGGCCAGAAGACCATCGAAGTCCTCGAAGCTCGACCGGCGGAAGGACAGAAGGCTCGCCGCCTTCAGCCCGGTGAGCGTCGGCGCCGCATGGAGCCCCAGGATTTGCTCAAAATACGCTTTCCCCACAAAATCACCTCACGAATTGAGAACCGATATCACGACTTCAGTATAATACAACTGATATTCATTTGCAAGTTTATTTTTGATTTTCTTTTGTTTCTGTTGCGTCTCCCCTCCTTCCCTGTTGGCAAAGGCTCCTGTTCATTGTATAATAAGAAAGATTACAACCAATGTGTAAGTGCATTTCTCCAAGAAAAGAAAGGTGGTTTTCTCCCATGAACATCATGAAGGCGTGCAGGCGCATGCTTCCTGTGGCCGCACTTCTCGCGGCCTCCCTCGTGGCGGGCTGCGGCAGCCAGGCAGGCAATTCCGGCGACAAGACCTACAATATCGGCATCGTCCAGCTCGTGGAGCACAATGCCCTCGACGCGGCCAACAAGGGCTTTGTGGACGGGCTGAAGGAGCGGGGCTTCGAGGAGGGCAAGAACCTGACCATCGACCGGCAGAATGCCCAGGCGGATCAGTCGAACCTCCAGAATATCGCCCAGCACTTCGTCTCGGCAAAGATGGACCTCATCTGCGCCATCGCCACGCCGGCAGCCCAGACGGTGGCAAATGCCACCCATGACATCCCCATCGTGGGCACGGCCATCACGGACTACGTGGGGGCAAAGCTCGCCCAGTCCAATGAAAAGCCGGGCGGCAACGTGACGGGCACCAGCGATATGAGCCCCATCAAGGACCAGATCGACCTGCTGCTGAAGCTGAAGCCCACGGCAAAGACCATCGGCGTCATCTACTGCTCCAGCGAGGTGAACTCCGAGATCCAGGTGAAGGCCATGCAGGAGTATGCCGAGTCGAAGGGCCTGACGGTGAAGGTGGCCACCATCTCCACGGTCAACGATATCCAGCAGGCCGCCCAGAGCCTCGTGGGCTCCGTGGATGCCTTCTACGAGCCGACGGATAACGTCATCGCCTCCGCCATGCCCACCCTCATGGACATCACGAATGCGGCGAAGATCCCCGTCATCTGCGGCGAGCCGAACCAGGTGAAGGCCGGCGGCCTCGCCACCTACGGCGTGGACTACTACCAGCTGGGCGTCCAGACGGGCCACATGGCAGCCGATATCCTGGAGGGCAAGGCAAAGCCCGGTGACATGGCCATCGAGCTGCCGAAGAACCTTCGCATCACTATCAACAAGAAGAACGCGGACACCATCGGCCTTACGATTCCTGAGGACGTGCTGAAGGACGCGGACATCGTGGAGTAAATATGGATCTCATCATCTCGACCGTTTCCCAGGGGCTCCTTTGGGCGCTCCTGGCCATCGGCGTCTATCTGACCTTCCGCGTGCTGGACATCGCGGACCTCACGGTGGAGGGAAGCTTCCCCCTGGGGGCTGCGACGGCCGCCACGCTCCTGACCTCTGGGGCGAGCCCCTTCGTCGCCATCGCTGTGGCCTGCGTCGCAGGCATGCTCTCAGGCGTCGTCACGGGCCTCCTCACCACGAAGCTCAAGATCCCGGCACTTCTCGCGGGCATCCTCACCATGATCGCCCTCTACTCCGTGAATCTTCGCATCATGGGCAAGGCAAACCTGCCGCTTCTGTCCACGGACACCATATTCACGGTGCTGCCCCTGGGGCTGGACAAGGGCATGACGGTGCTGGCTGTGGGCTTTATCATCGTCTTTATCGTCGCCGTGCTGAACTATTGGTTCTTCGGAACGGAGCTGGGCGCCGCCATCCGCGCCACCGGCGACAATCCCCACATGATCCGGGCCAATGGCATCAATACGGACATCATGATCGTGCTGGGCCTCCTGCTCTCCAATGGCCTCGTGGCCATGTCCGGGGCCCTCGTCGCCCAGTCGAATGGCTTTGCGGACGTGGGCATGGGTGTCGGCACCATCGTCATCGGCCTCGCCTCCGTCATCATCGGCGAGGTGCTCTTCGGCACCAAGAGCTTCAAGAACTGCCTCATCTCCGTGATCCTGGGCTCCATCGTCTACCGGGCCGTCATCGCGGTGGTGCTGCAGCTGGGCATGCCGCCGAACGACCTGAAGCTCTTCACGGCCATCCTCGTGGCCATCGCCCTCTCCATGCCGCTCATCCAGGCAAAGTGGAACAGTATCAAAAGGGGGATGCGCTAAATGCTCGATATCAAGGACATCTCCAAGACCTTCCACCCCGGCACCATCACGGAGAAGCTCGCCCTCTCCCATGTGTCGCTGCATCTCGCCCCCGGCGACTTCGTCACCGTCATCGGCGGCAACGGCGCGGGAAAATCCACCCTCATGAACGCCATCGCGGGCACGTACCCGGTGGATGAGGGCAGTATCTCCATCGAGGGCACGGACATCACCCGCTGGAGCGAGCCCCGCCGGGCAAAGTTCATCGGCCGGGTCTTCCAGGACCCCATGATGGGCACGGCGGCCAACATGATGATCGAGGAAAACCTCGCCATCGCCAAGCGCCGGGGAAAAACGCCGACGCTCCGGTGGAGCTCCTCGGAAAATGACCGGAAGGAATACCGGGAGCTTCTCGCTTCCCTGAAGCTGGGACTGGAGGACCGGCTGGAGTCAAAGGTGGGCCTCCTCTCCGGCGGCCAGCGGCAGGCATTGACCCTCCTCATGGCGACCCTCGCCCGGCCGAAGCTCCTGCTCCTGGATGAGCACACGGCGGCCCTCGACCCGAAGACGGCGGAAAAGGTGCTAGCCCTGACGGAGGAGGTCATCGAGAAACAAAAGCTGACCACCCTCATGATCACCCACAACATGCGGGACGCCCTGCGCCTGGGGAACCGCCTCATCATGATGTACGGCGGCAAAATCCTCTTCGACGTCTCCGGGGAGGAAAAGAAGCATCTCGAGATCAAGGACCTTCTCGCCATGTTCGAAAAGGCCGCCGGCAGCGAGCTCGCTAACGACAGCCTGCTGCTAAGCTGACCCCCAATAACCTAGAAATCAAACCTACCTTGCGAAGACACCCTCCCATAAGCGCAGCGTTGTGGAGAGGGCGTTTAGCTTGCTTTTCTTTCGCCCTCCGCCCGGAATTCACCGTTCAAACGAAGTGCGTTTTGAATGGAGGGCGGTAAATTAAGCGGAAGAAAAGCAAGTAGCCCTCGGAACTCCGTGAAGCGTTGGGAGGGCGTCTTCGCTGCTCGCACAAAAGGACTGCCTATTGGCAGTCCTTTGTATGTTCTATGCGATTCTTGAGAGATTACTTTGCGAAAAGCTCCGTGGAGAGATAGCGGTCGCCCGTGTCCGGCAGGAGGACGACGATGTTCTTGCCCTTGTTCTCGGAACGCTTGGCGAGCTCCACGCCGGCGGCAAGCGCTGCACCGGAGGAGATGCCCACGAGGATGCCCTCCAGATGGGCGAACTGGCGGCCATACTCGAAGGCTGCCTCGTTGGAGATGGTCACCACCTCGTCATAGACCTTCGTGTCGAGGGTCTCGGGGACGAAGCCTGCGCCGATGCCCTGGATCTTGTGGGGGCCAGCCTGGCCCTTGGAGAGGACAGGGCTCGTCTCCGGCTCCACGGCGATGACCTGGACGCTCGCGTTCTTCTTCTTGAGATAATGGCCCACGCCCGTCAGCGTGCCGCCGGTGCCGACGCCTGCGATGAAGGCATCCACTTTGCCGTCCAGAGCGTCGTAGATCTCCGGGCCCGTAGTGGCCTCGTGGGCCTCCGGGTTTGCCTGGTTCGTGAACTGGGAGGGGATGAAGGAGTTCGGTGTCTCCTTCGCCAGCTCCTCCGCCTTGGCGATGGCGCCCTTCATGCCCTTTGCGCCCTCCGTGAGGACGATCTGGGCGCCGTAAGCCTTCAGGAGGTTGCGGCGCTCCACGCTCATGGTCTCCGGCATGGTGAGGATGGCCTTGTAGCCGCGGGCGGCGGCGACGGAGGCGAGGCCGATGCCCGTGTTGCCAGAGGTGGGCTCGATGATGACGGAGCCTTCCTTAAGCTTGCCTTCCTTCTCCGCCTTCGTGATCATCGCGAGGGCGATGCGGTCCTTGACGGAGCCGGCGGGGTTGAAGTACTCCAGCTTGACGAAGAGGTTCGCCGGCAGGTCGTTTGCCTTGGCAAAGTTGTTTGCCTTCAGGAGCGGTGTGCCGCCGATGAGTTCCGTGACGTTGTTGTAAACGTTAGCCATGTTTTTGTCCCCCATTAAATTATTTATATTGAATACATATATGCTTGATATGTTTATATCCTACCACACTTCCCGGGCTCTGTCAACACCTATTGACAAATTCCTGTTATTTTACTATGCTTTGTAGGAGACTTAAAACGAAAGAGAAGGATTCCTATGAAGATATCAGCAAAGGGAAGGTACGGCCTGGCAGCCATGACATACCTCGCCCATAAATACGAGACGGGGGTGCCCGTCACCATCATCAGCGTGTCGGAGAAGCTGGGCATCTCGAAGATCTATCTCGAGCAGGTCTTTTCCTTATTAAAGAGGGCGGGCCTGGTGAACTCCATCAAGGGGAGTGCCGGCGGCTACCAGCTGGCCAGGTCCCCCCGGGAAATCACGGCCTACGATGTGCTCGCCGCCATCGAGCTCTCCCTCATGGAGAAGGCGGCCCCCTCGTCGCCGGACAAGATGCCGGAGCTGGACCGGGCGCTCGCCTCACGGGTCTTTTCGCCCCTGGACAAGGCCATCCATGAGGCCCTCTCCTCTGTGACCCTCGACGGGATTCTCGTGGCGGTGGACGAGGAGAAAGCGGCGGACAGTCTCATGTATTTCATCTGATGCTTCCGTAAAAGGCAAATTTTCCGCTTTCACGCGCGAAAGTCCCCCCTGCGGTCCTAGGTACTTTTGTCCTATGTTATTTGGAATTTGTCGGTACAAAGAGTTAGCTCCGCAAGAAAGTTACCTCTGCCCGCCTCATTGGCAAAAATACGGGAAAATATCGTAATTTCGCCGGAAATACGGATTTTCCTCTATTCACAAACGCTGGATTCTATTATATAATGAACACCGTTCGAGGGAGCGAAAACGTTTTCTCGGACGGTGTTTCCTTTTCTGCAGGTTCTTTCATCGCCTGCAGGAGGATTTGGGATTGCCGTAACTTTGGTTGGCGATTCCGTACCAGGAGGTGTTACCCATGATGATCGATGATATCCGTATCGTCATCGAAAAGGGCTCCTTGACTGCTGATGAGGCAGCATACTACGTAGACAGACTGAAGAGCACATCGAAGTTCCCACTCAAGCGAGTGACGTTCCAGCGTTCTGACAATTATATCGATGTTCGTTGTGCTTTCAAGGAGATCCCCTTTGAGAGGCTGCGGCGGATTCCGCTGACCAGCCAGGATGAGAAGCGTGCCGTGAATCACTGACACGCGCAAAGAGATGAAAAGGAACCCCCGAAGGACCTGCCTTCGGGGGTATTTTTTTGCCCGTGTATGAAGTTGTTGCGAGGTCGGGACGTACACCCCACACTCACCACGCTACACAATCGCCCGTGTGCTTATCTGCCTAAATACCGGCCTCCATCTTAAACGCGCTCCGCTTGAACGAAAGATTCCGGCCGGGGGCAGAACGCACACTTTTCGCGATTGTTCCGCTTAACGGTTCGCTTAGGGGTGCACGTCCCTACTCATCAGGTCTTCTCCTTCCCAAACTCCGTAGCGGCAGGTACCATTCGCATATCTCAAGCCTGGAAGCGGAAGGCGTCCAGCTCCCAGATGCGGCCGGAGATGGACTCCAGGGGGGCGTCCGCCGTGATGGAGAGGGAGGGGCGGATGTTTTTGTCGGGGAAGACCAGGAGGCTCGCCACCTCCTCGCCGTGCTGGAGGAAGGCCTCCACGGCTGTCCTGTCGATGAAGAGCTGGAAGGCCAGGTGATCCGTGGCGTAGAGGGGGAAGATGCGCTTGCCCTTGCCGCCGTTTTTGAGCTCCGTGCGGTCGATGGTCATCATCTGGGTTCTGCGGTCGTAGTGGAAGTGGAGCTTCTCGAGGCCGTACTCGATGGTGAGGGTGACTTCCTGGGCCGCGCCGAAGGCCACGTCGAGGAGCGCCTCGGAGCCGTCGAAGAGGGGCGCCTGGGCACTCGCCACCTGGTCCACGTCGATGTCCACCGGTGTCTCCTCGATGCGAAGGGCCCGGAGCTCCTTGGCCGGGTGGGAGTAGATATGGCCCTGGCGAAGGGTCAGCACCCGCGGGAGCGTCAGGGAGAACATCCAGCCCTCCCCCTCTGCCTCTTTCGTGGGGTACTCGTCATCCTTATCGGGCATGCCCATCCAGCCCAGGAGGATATGACGGCCCTCGTGCTGGAAGACCTGGGGTGCATAGAAGTCAAAGCCCCGGTCCAGCTCCTGGAATTTCGTATGCTGGAGCATCTCCATGGCGTCGAGGGAAAGGTGCCCGGCGATGTAGCCTGCCTGGTAGAGGTTCTGCCGGTCATGGGCGCGAGCCTCGAGGCCCTGGGGGCAGAAGATGAGGACGTCGTGGCTGCCGAATTTCAGGAGGTTCGGGCACTCCCACATGTAGCCGAAGGGTTCATTGATGGAGAGGCGGGTCTTGATCTCCCCCAGGTTCGTCCAGCCCTCCCCCGTCTCCTCGTAGACGAGGGCGGTACCCCGAAGGGGCTCCTCGTCGGCCTGGGCACCGATGACGAGGTAGCGGCGCCCTCCCCGATGGAAGAGGTAGGGGTCCCGGAAGTGGCCGGTGATGCCCTCCGGCGCGTCGGGGATGATAATGTCCTCCTTCTCGACGCTGCCGTCGTCTGCCAGGCGGCCGAAGCGCTGGGCGGGGGTGCGGATGCCGTCGTTTTTCGCGTTGCAGGTGTAGAGGACCCGGACGGAGCCCTCCTCCACGGTGCCGCAGCCGGAGTAGCAGCCGTCCTTGTCGTGCTCGTCGCTGGGCCAGAGGGCAAGCTCGGGGGTCTTGTAATGGATGAAGTCGTGGGTCTCGGTGTGGGCCCAGCATTTGTTCTTGTGCTCGCAGCCGTAGGGGTTCCACTGAAAGAATATGTGGTAGACGCCGTCGGCGTAGACGAGGCCATTGGGGTCGTTGATGAGGCCGAAGGGCATCTCCAGGTGGAAGCGGTTGTGCCAGCGGTGCGAGAAGGGCAAGTTATCCGCCACCTTCGCATCAATTACTTTTTTATCAAAGGTCATCATAGTATCACCTCAAAAATTTTTTCGATAAAAAAGCCTCCCTCTTACGAGGGAGGCTTTCCCTCCATTCAGAAATCAAAGTGCTGCCCTTGCAGGCGAGCTGCAGAGAGCATCAAGACTCCCTCCGTCACGCCTTCGGCGTGCCACCTCCCTCTAGAGGGAGGCAAGCAAGTCTCCTGCGGTCGCAATAGCATGGCTGCAGCCAGTGGACTCCGCCACACTGCCAGAAGCCTGCCTCACTGGCAGACAGCTCCAGCCCATTGCCAAACGGGAGAGCCTAACCTCGTCCCCCTCTCGAGGGGGGTGCCCCGCAGGGGCGGGGGGAGTCTACGGGAAAGATGTTCGTCGTCCTGTCGGGCGAGATGAGCTCTTTATTCCTCGTCGGCCTTCTCGGGGTTGAAGAGGGAGAAGGTCAGGAAGAAGGCGACGGCGAAGCCGACGACGTTGACGAGGAGGTAGGAGCCCAGGTTATTGAGGTAGAGGAGCGTGCCCGGGAGCACCGTGATGCCCATGCCCGTGCCGGCCAGGTGCAGGAAGCCTGCGATGGCGCCGGCGCAGGCGCCGCCCACGAGGGCGTAGAGGAAGGGCTTCATGAGGCGCAAGTTGATACCGAAGATGACAGGCTCCGTGATGCCGAGGAAGGCCGGCACGATGGAGGAGATGTAGAGGGCGCGCTTTTTCTTGTCCTTCGTGCGGGCTGCCACCGCGGCGGCTGCACCGCCCTGGGCGATGATGGCGCCGGTGATGATGGCGTTGAAGGGATCGACGCCCGTGGTGGCGAGAAGCTGGACCTCGAGGGCGTTGAATACGTGATGGACGCCGAAGACGACGATGACCTGCTGGAGGCCGCCCACGACGAAGCCGCCGATGCCATAGGGGAGCGCCAGGAAGGCCTGGACGGCACCGAAGACAGCCAGCTCAATCCAGTGCATGATGGGGCCGACGACGAGGAGACCCAAAAGCATGGAGATGAAGAGCGTGAGGAACGGCGTCACGATGAGGTCGATGACGTCGGGGATAAAGGTCTTGAGCCATTTCTGCAGCTTTGCCGCAAAGATGCCCAGGACGAGGGCCGGCAGCACCGAGCCCTGATAGCCCACGACGGGCACGGAGAGGCCGAAGATGTCCATCATGATGGGCTGGGCATCCCCAGAGGCGATGGCGTAGGCATTCGGCAGCTGCGGGGCCACGAGCATGAGGCCCAGGACGATGCCGATGACCGGCGTGCCGCCAAAGCGCTTCGTGGTGGACCAGCACACGAGGGCCGGCAGGAAGGCGAAGGCCGTATCCGTCAGGATCTGGCTCATGCGCAGCACATTTTCACTGAAGGCGAAGTTCAGGCTCATGGCCGCGCCGCGAAGGCCCATGAAAAGACCGGTCGCCACAAGGACCGGGATGATGGGAACGAACACGTCGCCGAGGGTACGGGAAATCTTCTGGCTCATGGACATCTGGGCGTAGGCCTCTGCCTTGTTGGAGCCGGCGCCGCCGAGATTCGTGCCCGCCACGAAGGCGTCGAAGACCTTGTCCACGAAGCCGGTGCCGAGAATGATCTGGTACTGGGCCGCCGCGAAGAACTGGCCCTTGACCCCGTCGATGTTCTCGATGGCCTTCTCGTCCAGCTTCGACTTATCGTTGATGATGAGGCGAAGGCGCGTGGCGCAGTGCTCGGCGCTGCGGACGTTCGACTGCCCGCCCACGTACTTCCAGATGAGCTTTGCGACCCGCTCTTCCTTCGGGAGGTTTGCGTACTCCTCGTCGTCCGTAGAGGCGGAAGCCGTGGCCTCTGCCTTGTTCTCCGTGACGATTTCCTTGCCGTCAAGGCTCACCACGATGCGGTCGAAGTCTCCCGCATTCGTCACCACGATGGGCGTCGTCGTATCGTAGCCCGCCGCCCGGATGGCTGCCTCGTCAAACTCCAGCAGGAGGTCGCCTTTCTTGACCTTCGCCCCCTGCTCCACATGGGCCGTGAAGTGCTCGCCGCCGAGCTTCACCGTATCAAGGCCCACGTGAATGAGGAGATCCGCCCCGTCGTCGCTGTGGAGCCCGATGGCGTGCTTCGTGTCGAAGAGCACCGTGACTTCCGCATCAAAGGGTGCCACGACCCGTCTCTTCGGGTTCTTCACCGCAGCGCCCTTTCCCATGGCGCCGCCGGAGAACGCCGGATCATTCACCTGGGAAAGCTCGACGAGTTCGCCCGCAAGAGGGCTCTCGAATCGAATTTCCTTCATGGAAAATCCTCCTTTAACCATTCACACGATTTTCATCTATGGTAACATTATACAAAGGATATTGGAAAAGCGCAAGAAGTCAGACCGTCCCCTTCCACTTTTTCTTTCCTAAGGCAACAAATGTACATCGTCCCGCCGTCATTCCTGCAATAGATCCCGGAACTTTGTATACTCTTTCTGGAAGAACAGGTTTACCGTGTCCACGGGGCCGTTGCGGTGCTTGGCGATGATGATCTCCGTGATGTTCTTGTTCTCCGTGTCCTTGTCGTAGTAGTCCTCCCGATAGAGGAACATGACGATATCCGCGTCCTGCTCGAGGGACCCGGACTCGCGGAGGTCGGAGAGCATGGGCCGCTTCACCTGCCGGGACTCCACGGAGCGGGAGAGCTGGCTGAGCGCTATGACGGGCACATTGAGCTCTCTTGCGAGAGACTTCAGGGAGCGGGAGATCTCGGAGATCTCCTGCTGGCGGCTCTCGCTGGACTTGCCGCCCCGCCCCTGCATCAGCTGGAGGTAGTCGATGATGACGAGGTCGAGGCCATGCTCCGCCTTTAGCCGGCGGGCCTTCGAGCGGAGCTCCATGACGGTGATGCCCGGCGTGTCGTCGATGTAGATGGGGGCCCGCCCCACCCGGTCGCTGGCCTTCACCAGCATCGTCCACTCGTCGTCGTCCAGCTGGCCCGTGCGGACCCGCTGGGAGTCGATGCAGCCCTCGGAGCAGAGCATGCGCTGGACGAGCTGCTCCTTGCTCATTTCCAGGGAGAAAAAGGCCACCGTGGCGCCGTTGAGGCCCGCATGGGAGGCGATATTGAGGGTGAAGGCCGTCTTGCCCATGGAGGGGCGGGCCGCCACGAGGATGAGGTCGCTTTTCTGGAGGCCGCTGGTGAGGGCATCCAGATCCCGGAAGCCCGTGGAGAGCCCCGTGATGCCGCCCCCGGAGTCATACACCTCGCCGATGTGCTCGAAGGTGCGCACCACGATTTTCTTCATGGGCTCGAAGCCTGCGGTGCTCCGGGTGCCAGCCACAGCGAGGATCTTCTTCTCCGCCGTGTCCATGATGTCCTCCACAGGACTGGCATTCTCGTAGGCATCGGCGGCGATCTCCGTGGCTGCGTCGATGAGGTGCCGGAGCTCCGCCTTCTCCCGGACGATCTTCGCGTGATAGGCCACGTTCGCCGCCGTGGGGACGATGTTGGCGAGCTTCGTGATGTAGGAGATGCCGCCGATCTTTGCCAGGCGCCCGTCCCTTTTCAGTCGCTCCGTCAGGGTGATGAGGTCCACCGCCTCGCCCTCCTCGGAGAGCTCCTGGATGCCCTGGAAGATGATGCGGTTTGCCTCCCGGTAGAAGTCATCTTCGCTGAGAATCTCCGTGGCCTCCACGATGGCTTCCTTCTTGATGAGCATGGCCCCGAGGACGCCCTCCTCCGCCTCGATATTCTGGGGGGGCCTCCGATCCGTTTCAGCCATTCTGTTCCTCCTTTTTCTCCGCGTTCTTCTTTAAGGGAAACTCGGTCCCCTCCTCGAAGAGGTAGGAGAATGCCTCCTTTGCCGTCTCCACCGGATGGATGGAGAGGCCGAGAAGATCCTTTGGGATATCCTTTTCGTTTTCCTTCGGGATGATGAGGGTCTTCATGCCCGCCTGTCGGGCGCCGTAGGCCTTCTCAAAGACGCCGCCCACAGGGCGCACCCGGCCCGCCAGCGATATCTCCCCCGTCACCGCCACGTCCTGCCGCAGCTTCTTGCCGGTGATGGCGCTGGTGAGGACGGAGAGGATGGCGACGCCCGCCGAGGGGCCGTCGATATTGCCACCGCCGATGACATTGATGTGGAGGTCGTAGTCGTGGATGTCCTCCCCCGTCAGCTCCCGCACCACGGAGGCGGCATTAAAGACCGAGTCCTTCGCCATGGAGCCCGCCGTCTCATTGAAGCGGACGGCCCCCTTCCCCTTTTCGTGGGCGGGGAAGGCCACGGCCTCGATCTCGATGACGGAGCCCAAGAAGCCTGCGACCCCCAGGCCAAAGACGTGGCCCATCTCGGGGGTGTCCTTCGCCTTCTTCGTCACGTACTGGTAGAGCCTGGAGACCTGGGCCACCTCATAGATGGCCTCCTTCGTGATGGTGACGCCCTCCGGCTTCTCCCCCTGCTCCTCGAGGGCCAGGCTGTAGGCATCGGCCAGGATGTTGATGGCCTTGCGGCCCTCCACCGTGTACTCGCCAATGAGGCTCGCCACGCCCTCCTCCATCGTGGCCCCCAGCTTTTCCGCCGCGTTCTCCACGATGGTCTCGATGTGCTTCGGCGTCAGGGGCTCGAAGTAGATCTCGGCGCAGCGGGACCGGAGGGCCGGATTGATATGGCCCGCGTCCCGGGTGGTGGCGCCGATGAGGACGAAGTCCGCGGGAGCCCCGTCCTCGAAGAGCTTCTTGATGTAGGGCGGGATGCGATTATCCGTGGGGTCGTAGTAGGCGGACTCGAAGTAGGCCCGCTTATCCTCGAGGACTTTCAGTAATTTATTCTGGAGCATCTCGTCCATCTCGCCGATTTCATCAATAAAGAGGATACCGCCGTGGGCATCGGTGACGAGGCCGGGCTTCGGCTCGGGGATGCCGCTGTCGGCGAGGGTCTTCTGGGCGCCCTGGTAAATGGGGTCATGGACGGAGCCAAGAAGGGGATTCGTCACGTCCCGGGGGTCCCACCGGAGCGTGGTGCCGTCCGTCTCCACGAAGGGGGCGTCTTCGCCAAAGGGGGAGGATTCCTTCTTCTTCGCCGCCTCCAGCACGAGGCGAGCCGCCGTGGTCTTGCCCACGCCGGGAGGCCCGTAGAGGAGCAGGTGCTGGGGGTAGGGAGAGGAGAGCTTCGAGAGCAGGGACTTCACGGCCCGCTCCTGCCCCACGATCTCATCAAAGCTCTGGGGACGCAGCAGCTCCATGACGGACTGGGTCAGGTGGATGGACTCCAGCTTTTCCAGCTTTTCCCGCTTCAGCTTGTCCTGAGGGGTCTCCGCGTCGGGCTTTTCCTCCTTGATGACCTGCTGGCGGATGTCGTTGACGTACTCCGCATGGTCCTGCTCCAGCTTCTCGTTGACCCGCTTCTCGATGCGGTCCTCCAGCACCTTCCGGGCCCGCATGTCCGCGAGGAATTCCGAAAGGCCCTCGAGGATGGCGGGAAGGTCCGCCTCCCGGGGAGCAGGGGCCAGGCGAGGGTCCTCCCCCAGGACCCGCTGGAGGGCAAGGACCCGCTCTCGCCGGTCGTCGCTTCGTAGAAGGGCCATGGCATTTAGCTTGCCCGCCCGTATGACGAGCTCCTCCGTGCCGATGAGGTCCACGAGGGAGGCGTAGAGGGCATTGATCTCCCGGTCAATGGGCTTCGTCTCCGGCATGGTCTCGGGAATAGGCGGCGCGCCGCTGCCCTGAAATAGTTTATCGAATAAACTCATAAGTCGTTCCTTTTGCAAAAGGGGGCTGTGATGAAATGCCAGTTCATCACAGCCCCTTGTTACTTGGCTGACAGACGTGCTACAAACCCGTTATTGCCAGCATCAAGACTCCCTCCGTCACGCCTGCGGCGCGCCACCTCCCTCTAGAGGGAGGTATTCGCTCGCCCGTCCTTGCTTGCAAAGACTTGCAGCATATGACCGTACCATTCCATTGCCAAGCGAGCGGGTGTAGCCTTGTCCCCTCTAGCGGGAGGTATTCGCGCGCCCGTCCTTGCTTGCGAAGGCTTGCAGCATATGACCGTGCCATTCCATTGCCAAGCTGGCGAGTTTAGCCTCGTCCCCCTCTAGAGGGGGATGGCCCGTCAGGGTCAGGGGGAGTCTGCGAGAGAGATGTCAGAGAGCTGAGGGACGGGGGCTTTTTTTCAGCCCCTCCTTCTTACTCTGCTACGATATTCACTTTAATCTTCGACTGGATGCTCGGGTGGACCTTTACGACCACCTCGTACTCGCCGGCGCCGGTGATGGTGGGGAGGACGATTTTCTTCTTGTCCACGTCGATGTTCTGCTTTGCGAGGGCGTCGGACACGTCCTTGCCCGTCACGCTGCCGAAGAGCTTGCCGCCCTCGCCGATGCGGACGGGGATGGTGACGGAGACGGACTCCAGCTGCTTTGCCATGAGCTTCGCCTCGTCCGTCGCCTGGGCCTCCTTGCGGGCCTTGGAGCCTGCCTTTGCTGTCGCCACGTTCAGGTTTTCCGCATTGGCCAGCACCGCGGCCTTCCGGGGCAGGAGGAAGTTCCTGCCGTAGCCTTCCGAGACCTCTACGATATCGCCCTTCTGGCCGAGCTTCTTAACGTCCTGCTGGAGAATCACTTTCATGGGTGTCTGCCTCCTCAATATACTTTCTGGCGCGCTCGATGGCCTGCGCCTTGATTTCTTCTAGATTGCCGCCCTTCACCTGGGCGCCTGCCACGTTCTGGTGGCCGCCGCCACCGAAGGACTCCATGATGACCTGCACGTTGAGCTCCCCTGTGGAGCGGGCAGAGAGGCCCACGATGTCCTCCGTCAGCTGGAAGATGACGATGGTCATGCGCACCTTCTCCACCCGGAGCAGCGAGTCCGCCGCCTGGGCCGCGATGATCTGCACATTTGGCACCACATCGGGGCAGGTGGAGACGATGAGGCCGCCGGGGTAGAACTCCGACCGGGCCTTTGCCTTCGCAAGGGCGAGCGTCGTGTCGTAGTCCGTCCGGAACAGGTGGCGCACCATGACAGGATCCGCGCCGCTCCGGCGAAGATACGCCGCCGCGTCAAAGGTCCGCACGCCCGTCTGGACGGCGAAGTTCTTCGTGTCCACGATGATGCCCGAGTAGAGGGCCGTGGCATCGATGCGGGAAAGGGAGATGGACTCGTCGAAGTACATCAGAAGCTCCGTCACCAGCTCACTTGTGGAGGAGGAGGCAGGCTCGATGTAGACGAGGAGCGGATTTTCGATGAAGTGCTCGCTGCGGCGATGGTGGTCGATGACCACCACCTGCCCCACCCGGGCGAGAAGGTCCGGGTCCGCCACCAAGTGCGGGATATGGGTGTCCACGATGATGAGGAGCGGATGAGTGGCGGCAAGGCCCCCAGTCTCCCCGGCCCGGACGAGGAGCCCCTCGTAGTCCTCCTTCTCCCGCACGAGGGCCTCGATCTTGTCGATGCCCTCATTCATGTCGGAGAGGATGATGTGGGTGGGCTTTTCCAGGAACCTGGCCATGCGGGCCACGCCGATGGCGGCGCCGAAGCAGTCGTAGTCCTCATTGTGGTGGCCCATGATGTAGATCTCGTCGGCCCCCTCCATGAGCTCCCGGAGGGCGTGGGCCACGACCCGGGCCTTGACCCGGGTGTGCTTCTCCACCGCCTTGGCCCGACCGCCGAAGAACTGGGTCTTGCCGGCGATGGTGACAGCCACCTGGTCGCCGCCACGGCCGAGGGCGAGGTCGAGCCCCGCCTGGGCCTGGTCTCCAAGCTGTGCCATGGTCTGGTCGTCCGCCAGTGCGATGCCCATGGAGAGCGTCACCGGCAGGCGGTTCGTATTCTGGAGCTGGCGCACCTTGTCCAGCACGTCGAACTTGTCGTGGATGGCCGCATCGAGCGCGTGGCTCTCGATGAGGACGATGTAGAGGTCGTCCGACACCCGCCGCATGAAGCCGCCGAGATTCTTCGTCCAGGAGCCCAGCTGCTGGCTGACGGCGAGGAGGAGCGACGTGCGCTCCGCCTCCGTCTGGCGCTGCATGACCTCGTCGTAGTTGTCGATCTGGATGTAGACGAGGGCCGCCCGGCTGTCCTTGAAGGACTTGCGGAGCTCCTCGAAGGCCGTGTTGTTCTCCACGTAGAAGGCCATGAGGGGCGGCTGGCCGGGCACGATGGGCACCGGCCGATGGCGCACCTTGAAGTACTCCTTCCCATGGGTGAAGACATACTCCCCATCCGTTCCCCAGATGGGGTCCACGATGAGGCTGGGCCAGATATCGTGGACATCCGTCTCCTGCTGGACTCCGCCCACGTACTCCCGCATGCGCCCGTTCATCCACTGGATGCGGCCCGCCTCGTCGAGGATCAGCACGTACTGGGGCAGATCCTCCACCGCGTAGTTCAGCATGGCGTTGAGATTCTTGACGACGGACTTCACATAGCGCTCAAACTTCTTCGTGCGCACATGGCAGCGCTCCCGCGCAAAGAGCGCCAGGCACAGCCAGAGCAGAAGGGCCGTCCCCGCCACGTATGGATTGTAGCAGGCGAGCACCCCGATGAGCACCAGCATGACAAAGAGATGTATGGTAAGGTCGATCCATGCCGACAGATTGCTCGGCATACGCTCCCCTCCCTTGCTAATGTGATTGGCGCGACCCTTTCGCGCCTGCCTCCTGCTCTCCACGTCACTTCCTCGCAAAGCGATGGCGATAGTCGAAGGCCATGTCAAAAATCCCCGCGAGGGACAAAAGGAGCAGACAGACCCCGTTGAAGAGCAAAAAGGCGTAGATGGGCACACGGAACAGCAGCCCCAGGCGATGCCGGTCCATAAAGAAGGACAGGACCGAATACCCCTGCACCACACCGGCGATCATGGTGAAGATGACCACATTCAGTGCCACAGTGTAGAGTGCATCGATGCCATAGGTACTGCCCCAATAGACCCCCACGAGGCCGAAGCCGAAGGTGTAGAAAAAGGCCACGGGCAGGCGCCACTGGCGAAAGGGCGGAAACTCCGTCGCCCGGTGGCCGAGACGCCTGAGCACCCGGGCCCCCAGGGCATAGCCGACGGCGGAGGACAGCACGCCCACCATGGCGATGGACAGCGGCATGAGGAGCGCCATAAAGGAGAGGATCTCTCCCGCCTCCACCCCGCTCGCCTGGGTATCGACCCCCATGGCGGCGTAGGCGGCCTCCGTGTCCGAAAAGGCGCTCTTGTAGGCATCCAGCTGGGCCGTGAAGGGATTGATGCCCGTCATGAGGAAGCCGATACCAAGGGTCACGAGGACAGCCGCGATGGAGATGACCGTCGCAAGGCCGTAGGCGCGCCAGGGTCTCCACTCCTTCTGGAAGCCCCTCCCCAGCACGAGCCCCGGCACACCGTAGGTCAGAAGAATCGTCAGGGAGTAGAAGGGCGTCGAAAGCATGGCGAGAAGGGCCAGTGCGACGACGAAGCCCATGAGCCCCCGGCGAAGGCCGTGGCGGACGATGAGCACGATAAAGGGCAGCGGCAGAAGGAAGGCCACGAGGAAGCCCAAAAGCGGCAAATAGGCCGTCAGGAGGCCGAATACCACCGCCAGGGCCGTCAGAAGGCCGCTTTCCGTGAGGGAGCGGACCGGGCTCACGGGGCTTCTCACTGGGCCACCGTCGCCTGGACGCCGTAGAGAGGCGTATCCGCCTTCGTCTGGATGTAGACCTCCGTGCCCTCAGGCAGATCGATGTTCTTGCCATTGACAAAGGCGCCGGCGATGATGCCCACAGGCCCCAGCAGGATGATGCCCGCGAGGCTTGCGCCTGCCGCCATAGCAAGCTGCTTCATTTCCTTCTTTGCTTCCTCGCCGATGAAGGTGTCCACGTAGGTGCCGTCGATGGACTTCGTCTGCTTGAAGTCCACCTCCACCTCGGCGTTGCGGCCGAAGTTCGCCGCGTGCTTCACCTTCGTGACAACGCCCTCACCGGGCAGGCCCTTGGCAAAGACGAGATGGCCGTCCACCACCACGTCCTCTGCCACCTGGTACTTCACCGTGTCCCCCACCTTGATGTTCTTCGAGTGGATGGGGGTGACGAGGGCGATCTTCACCAGGGTATTCTTCGGCACCGTGATGGAGGCCAGGGGCACTGTGGCGGGGCCGAATGCCAGGCCCGAGAGGGCCTTGATGCGGGCCGTGTACGTGCCCGTGCCCGTCTTGCCGTTCAGCTTCGTCTCCAGCGCCACGATGCGGGCATCCACCGAGTCCATGCTGACCTGGTGGTTGACATTCCACTCGATGGCGTTGAGGTTTGCCAGGGTGGAGGGCTTTGTGCTGTTCGTATAGACCTCGTCGTAGAGGGCGTTCACCCGGGCCATCATGCTGCCGGAGCGATGGGCGCCGTCATAGTCCTTTTCCAGCTTGTTGATGCGGTCCACGAGGGCGCCGGTCTGCACCGTCCCGTAGGTATCCGTCTCGATCGCCGCGAGCTTGTCCTCCACCGTATCCGGCACAGCAGCCACCGCCGTGCCCATCGAGGACAGAAGAAAGACAGCGGCCAGCACCATCAGAAGAATCCTCTTTATCATCGTCACGCCTCCATTCACTTGTGTATCCTAGATTAAAAGACATTCTGTAATATTATAACGCAGGTATGGAAATTTTGCTACAGTCAAAATTTCCACGCCTGCGTTCCTGCTCAAAATTTCCATATCTGCGCTCGTCGAGGAAAACTCCTGCTCCTCAGTGCTGGGCCTCAAGAAATTGCGTCACCTTTGTCTCGTCCACATGATTCTCCACCGGCTCCGGATGGATCATGATGTCAAAGGTGCCGAACTCCCGGCGGATCTTCTCCTCCAGCTCATCGCAGACCGCATGGACCTGGGATAGGTGCATGGAGCCCGGGAAGAGCACGTGGACGTCGAGGAGCCGATAGGAGCCGGACTTTCGGGTCCTCAGGCAGTGGCAGCCCTTCACCTCCGGCACGCTCTCGATGAGGAACATGATGCGGGCCTCCACATCAGGAGGGAGGCTCGCGTCCGTGAGCTCGAGGGTGGACTCGCGCACCATGCGCCAGCCCGCTCGGAAGATGATGCCCGCCACGAATATGGCGATGAGGGGATCGATCCAGGGGATGCCCGTGACCTGCATGAGCAGGAGCCCCACGAGGACGCCGACGGAGGTCCAGATATCTGACTGGAGATGGAGGCCGTCCGCCTCCAGAGCCTGGGAGCCCGTCTTATGGGCCACGGCGATGAGGCGGCGGGCCACAAAGAAATTTATCGCGATGGAGGCCGCCATGATGGCGATGCCGTACTCCAGGAACTCCGGCACGGCCGTCTCGCCGAACTTCCCCACGGACTCGTAGAGGATGGCAAGGGCCGCCCCCACGATGAGGAGCGCCTCCACGGCGGCGGAGAGGTTCTCGAACTTCCCGTGGCCGTAGTCATGCTCCGCATCCGGCGGGGTGATGGCCTTCCGGACCGCCCAGAAGGCGATGAGGGCCGCGATGAGATCCACGCCGGAGTGGAGCGCCTCGGAGATGAGGCTCACAGCTCCCACGTAGAGGCCCACGGCGAGCTTCAGGAGCACAAGTGTCGTATTGGAAAAAATGGACAGCCAGGCTGTCCTCTTTTTTAGTGCATCCGTCTTGGACAAAACTGTCCCTCCTTGGTATAAACCCTGCCTCAGGAGCGAGGCAGCGATTCGATGAAGTCCACGACCTCCTTGAGCATGGAGGAAGCGGTGTACTTCTGCACGCCCCCCTCGACGCCCTTCGACTCCAGCACGTCCTTTGTATCGTAGGCCTGGACCTCGGAGGAGAGGATCTGGTACGTCATACGGCTAGGTACGAAGTGCATCTGGTAGAGGAAGCGGCGATTGAGATCCGCCCGGACGACGGCGACCTGGGCATCGATGGTATTTACGGTCTCCGTCTGATTCGTGCCCGCCACATTCTGCGTCTCCGTCCCCCATACCACGGAGTCCTCATTGACGTAGTAGCCCGTCATGCCCGTCGCATCCACGAAGGTCATGTTTTCCTCTGCAAAGGCGGTGGCAGAGACCATCAGCGCACAGAGGAAAAGAAGAAGTCCCGAAAGCTTTTTCTGCAGCAAGGCGTATCGCTCCTCATCTCGATTCAAAGAAAACGTCTTCCCTATTATAGAAAATCCCCCGCCCAGCGTCAAGCGGGCGAATCACATAAGGAAGCGGGACTTTGCACGCAGCTTGGAACAACAAACCTGCCATGCGAAGATGCCCTCCCATAAGCGAAACTCCGCGAAGCATTGGAAGGGCGTCTTCGCTGCTCGCACAAAGGGGCTGCTCCACATGGGAATCCATGGGAAACAGCCCCTCTTGAAAATATCCTCAGACGCAAACCACGTGGCCGCCGCTGGCTTTTTTCAGGCGATTCATGATGGCGAGCCCCAGCCCCTGCTCCCCGACGCCCTCGGCGAGGATCGCGTCCACCGCGAGGCCGTCGAAGGCCAGGAGGCAGGCGTAGAGGCGGGAGGCGATGGTGGCAAGATCCCCTTGGGAGCCATAGCTCTGCAGGGTGGCCGAGGGGACGACATCGGAGAGCTTCCGCAGGAGCTCCCGGCTCCCGAGGATGCCGACGGTCTTGCCCGCCGTCTCGATTTTCTTGGCCTCCTCCAGGATGGCCTGCGCCACCGCCTCCGGCTCCCCCACAAAGACGGTGAGGGGTGCATTTGGCGCATAGTGGCGGTATTTCATGCCCGGTGCCTTCGGCTTTGCATCCTCGCCGCGAAGGGCCGCGTCCAGCCGGCAGTCCCCGAGGAGCTCCCGGATTTCCTCCAGGGAGATGGCCCCGGGCCGCAGGATGGTGGCCACATCCTCGGTGCAGTCCACGATGGTGGACTCGACCCCGTAGCGACAGGGGCCGCCATTGAGGATCATGGGAATGCGCCCCGAAAGGTCCCGGAGGACGGCAGCAGCCGTTGTGGGGCTGGGCCGGCCGGAGCGATTTGCTGATGGGGCTGCGATGGGCACGCCCGCCACGCGGATGAGGGAGCGGGCCACAGGGTTCTCCGGCATGCGGACGCCGACGGTATCGAGACCGCCCGTCACTTTGTCGGGGACGGCCTCGCTCCGAGGGAGGATGAGGGTGAGGGGCCCGGGCATGAAGGCGGTCATGAGCTTTTCCGCCATGGGAGGGATGTCCTTCGCCACCTGCTTCAGCATGTGCCAGTCGGACACATGGAGGATGAGGGGGTTGTCGGAGGGGCGCCCCTTTGCCTCGTAGATCCTCCCGCAGGCGTCGCCGTCGAGGCCGTTGGCGCCGAGGCCGTAGACGGTCTCTGTCGGGAAGGCGACGAGCTCGCCCGCCCGGATGATCTCCGCCGCCTGAGCGATGGCCGCTCCATTCCCTTCCCGTACATCTTCAACTATCGTTTGCATCCTATAATCCCATCCATCCTATCGTATTCGAACTATTTTTCGTACATCTCTTTTGCCGACAGATGTACTGCAAATCGTCTCTGCCAGCAGCAAGACTCCCTCCGACGCGCTGCGCGCGCCACCTCCCTCCAGAGGGAGGCAAGCAAAGCTCCTACGCTTGCAATGGCTCGCTATGTCATGCAAAATCCATACGCCCTGCCTGACCAGCCTGCCGTCCCCTCCCATTGCGACAGGCTGAGTTTTGCCTCGTCCCCCTCTAGAGGGGGATGGCCCGAAGGGTCAGGGGGAGTCTGCGAGGACGATGTCTCACTGCTGAAGGACGGGATTTCTCACCGTCCAAAGTTATGCTTATCCCTTCCAACCTATTACAACGCGTTCAATCCCTGCCAAGTCCTTTTTTGTCTCCGTGCGCCCAATCAGGGAGTTCTCTTGGAAAAGGGCGGCCACGTCGGCGGCCTGGTGGATTCCCACTTCCACAGCGAGGAAGCCCTTTTCCTTTAGCATCCCGGGGGCGTCCTTGGCGAGGCGGCGGTAGAAGTCGAGGCCGTCCTCGCCGCCCGCTAGGGCGGTATGGGGCTCCTTCAGGCGCACGTCCGGGGAGAGGGTCTCGATATCCTTCTCCGGGATATAGGGCGGGTTCGAGAGAATCGCGTCGTAGGTCTTTCCCGCCAGGGGCTCCAGGAGGTCGCCGGTGTGGAAGGTGCAGCGGTCGGCGAGGCCGAGGCTTTCGGCGTTTTCCTCTGCCACAGCGCGGGCGGCCTCGCTGATGTCCACTGTGTCTGCCGTGGCCTCGGGGAGGAAGTGGAGGACAGAGAGGCAGATGGCGCCGGAGCCTGTACCGATGTCGGCAAAGCGGACGCCCGTGGGGTCTTCTGCCTTTCGCAGCTCGTCAACGGCGGCCTGGACGAGGATCTCGGTGTCGGGCCGGGGCACGAGGGTGGCTTCGGTGACGCGGAAGGTGAGGCCCATGAATTCCTTTTCGCCGAGGATATAGGCGACAGGGGTGTGGGCAGCCCGGGCCTTGACCATGGCGCGGAAGGCGGCGAGCTCCTCGGGGATGAGGGGCTGGTCGAAGTGGACGTAGAGGTGGATGCGGTCCTTTTTGAGGACGGCGGAGAGGAGCACCTCGGCATCAAGGCGCGGGCTCTCGATGCCCTTTTCCTGAAAGAAGCTTTCGGTCCACTTCAGAATCCGCCCAATCGTCCAAACCTCTTGCATACATTGTCCTTTCTTGGCTGGTGCAAGGTACTGTACGTTACGTATACCCTGCATTCACCCGTTCCGCAATCGACCGTGCGCTTGCTGACCTGTCCAAGAAGCAAGCCGCAGGCTGACTGATTGGCTAACAGGTCGCACGCGAAAGCGTCCCAAGAGCCGAAGGCGATTGGCTGACGCTGACCGCCATCTGCCTAATTACCGGCCTCCATCTTAAACGCGCTTCGCTTGAACGAAAGATTCCGGCCGGGGCGGAACGCGCACTTTCCTCGATTGCTCCACTTAAAGGTTCATTGCAGGGCATACGTTCCTACTGCTCCCGCACCCCAAGTTACTCCATTTTCTTCAAACGCTCGGCCTGATCCGCTGTAATGAGTGCCGTCAAAAGCTCGTCGAGGTCCCCGTCGAGAATCGCGTCGATTTTGTGGAGGGTCAGGCCGATGCGATGGTCGGTGACGCGACCCTGGGGGAAGTTGTAGGTGCGGATGCGCTCGCTGCGGTCGCCGGAGCCCACCTGGCTCTTGCGGTCGGCGGCCTCGGTCGTCGCCTGCTCGTCGCGGGCCCGTTCAAGAAGTCGGGCACGGAGGACCTTCATGGCCTTTTCCTTGTTCTTGAGCTGGCTCTTCTCGTCCTGGCACTGGACCACGAGGCCCGTGGGGATGTGGGTGATGCGGATGGCGGTCTCCGTCCTGTTGACGTACTGGCCGCCGGCGCCGCTGGCGCAGTAGGTGTCGATGCGAAGGTCGGTTGCATCGATGGCCACGTCCACCTCCTCCGCCTCCGGGAGGACGGCCACGGTGGCGGCGCTGGTGTGGATGCGGCCGCCGGACTCCGTAACGGGGACCCGCTGGACCCGGTGGGTGCCGCTCTCGTACTTCAGGCGGGAGTAGGCGCCGTGGCCCGTCACGAGGAACGCGACCTCCTTGAAGCCGCCGATGCCCGTGGCATTCGACGACAGGAGCTCCGTGCGCCAGCCGCAGCGCTCCGCGTAGCGGGTGTACATGCGGAAGAGATCCCCCGCAAAGAGGGCCGCCTCCTCGCCGCCGACGCCGCCGCGGATCTCCACGATGACGTTCTTCTCATCATTGGGGTCCCGAGGCAGGAGAAGAACCGGGAGCTCCGCCTCCAGGGCCTCCTTTTCCGGCGCGAGATCCTTGAGCTCCTCCGCCGCCAGGGCCCGGACCTCCGGGTCGGCGTCCTCCAGCATGGCCCGGGCCTCCTCCATGTCCCCCGTGACCTTCTTATAGGCCCGGAACTTTTCCACGATGGGGGCGAGGGCTGCGTGTTCCTTTGTGTAGCCCTGCCAGCGGGCCATGTCCTCCATGGTGGACGGGTCGCTGATGAGGCTCTCCAGCTCCCGGAATTTCTGCTCTACCGCCGCCAGCTTATCCAGCACAGAGCGCACGCTCCTCTCTAGGTTCTGCCGCCTGCTCCTCCGGCAGCACCGCCTTCAACGAGGCGATGGCCACCTCCACCATGTCGTCCTCCGGCGGGCGGGTGGTCAGATACTGGAGCCAGAGCCCCGGCGCCACGAGCTGGGCCACGAAGGGGCTCTCGCTCTCTCCGGCGAAGCGGATGAGCTCAAAGGAGATGCCCGCCACCACCGGAAGCAGCAGGATGCGGCTCACAATGCGCTCCAGGAGGGAGGGCCAGCCCAGGAAGGCAAAGACGAAGATGGAGACGATCATGACGATGAGGAGGAAGTTCGTCCCGCACCGGGGATGGAGGCGGCTGTGCTTCTGGACATTTTCCACCGTCAGCTCCTCCCCCGCCTCAAAGCAGTGGATGGTCTTGTGCTCCGCCCCGTGGTACTGGAATACCCGGTGGATGCCTTTCATACGGGAGATGCCCGTGATGTACCCGAGGAAGATGGCGAGGCGCAGGAGGCCCTCCATGATGTTGAGGAAGAAGGGATCCTCCGTGATGGTATGAAAAAGCCGCGCCGCCCCCGTGGGGATGGCGATAAAGAGGATGGAGGCCAGCACGAGGGCCACGACCACCGTGGAGGCGATCTCCTTGTCGGAGAGCTGCTCTTCCTCCTCCCCCGCCATCTTCGCCGAGTAGGAAAGGGACTGGATGCCCATGACAAGGGACTCCACAAGGGCGACCGTCCCCCGCAGGAAGGGCTTCTTGAGGATGGGGAACCGGTCCGCGATGGAGTGCACGGGCATGCACTCCACCTGGATCTTCCCCTGCGGATCCCGCACCGCAGTAGCCCGCAGCTTCGGCCCCCGCATCATGACCCCCTCGATCACAGCCTGCCCGCCGACTCTTGCCTTTTTCATACGACACCTCCTACTTGTTTCTATTCAAAAAAGGCCGCCGCATGGCGGCAGCCCCCTGGATTGCATTAGTTCTTCTTATAGCGCTTGTTGAACTTCTCAATGCGCCCGCCAGCCTGCACATCGCGCTGGCGACCCGTGAAGAACGGGTGGCATTTCGAGCAGACGTCGACGCGAAGCTCCTTCTTCGTGGAGCCCGTCTTGAACGTGTTGCCGCAGCCGCACGTCACCGTCGCCTCGAAGTATTCCGGATGAATACCTTCCTTCATGATTTACACCTCGCTTTCCCCAACCGTGCCCAGGGCATCGCCCTCGCGGTTACCTGGTATAGATACAAGCCCTCTTGTGTGGGCTTGGTTATGCCTGGCTGCCCACGCTTGGGGAAACCAGTCATGATAACTGGAACCAGACGCCCAGCGTCCAGTACGAGAGCCATTATACCACACGTGCCCTATCCATGCAAGGGCTGCATTTCTCTTGCAAAAATAAATGCGTCTTTACAGCATCGCCTTATACTTCCCCCACTGAGATGGCGCGATGCCCAGCATCTCCATGGCTCGCTCCGCCGTTTCGCCCGTCGTTTTCATCAGCATCCGGATATTGTCCCGCTTTTCTTCCATTCGCCCCTCTGCCATCCATTTCTTGCGCCCTTTCTTCTCACTTATTCTCTGCACTCTTTCCGTATATAGCTCCAAGATCTTTCCGCCCATGATGTGATTCACCCCTTCTTTGATATCTCGCTCGCTATCCAGAATATAGTTTGCAACATCCTGAATCAGCTCTGTCAAATTGCTGTAGACATCCATGCGCTCCTCTGGCAGGAGCTTTTCCTGCAGCCTTCCGGCAATACGCTCGAATTCCTCAAGAAATGCCTTTTTCTTTCCTGCATCTTGCTCGATTTCTGCAAGTTCCTTTTCGTACCGAAGAATATAGAAGGGAAGGAACAGCAACAGGTTCTTCTTTAAGATTTCCTCCAGCCCATATTTTTGCACATATCGAGCCTCTGACTGATACACCGCTGTCTTCCCGCCGGGAAAGTGCACATGGACATCGACAGTGTCCGGCATTTCCTTTTGATTGCGCAAATAGAGGATACCCGTATGGGGAAAATGCACATGGTAGCTCATGCCCTCCCGCTCTGCTCCCTCGAGTGCAATCTGTACATCGTACTCGAATACGCGAATTGCCATGGTGGGATCGTCCGTGCTCTGGCACTCGATATGATAGAGCTTATCGCCGATGCGAAAGAGGGAATCGGTGATAAGCTTCTTCCCCACCTTCAGATGCTCATTCCGAAGCTGCTCCCCTGGCATATCCTCCGGGTAGCTCGTGCCAAACATCTCATTGAGGAACGGGATGACCATCCACTGCATCTTCTGGATCATCGTGCGAAACGTATCGTCAAAAATCGTCCGCCTGTCTTTTCGTCTGCGTTTCTTTCCCATAGCCGCTCTCCATTGGTAAAGCCCGCCTTTTCTTGCTCTCATTATACCATATCGCCTTCAAAAAAGAAAGAATGTACGCCTTTCTCTTTCCGCAAAAAAACGTTGAAAAAAAAAGTCAAATAGGCGATAATGGAAGGACACACACTCCGAGTCCCATCTATATAGAAAGGAATGGAACATGGCAGCAGAAAATGAACCGATGCGCCACACCTGCAGCTTCTGCAAGCGCACCATCACCATAAAGAGCCAATACGACATGCCCATCTACGACCCCCAGACCGGCTTTGCCATCTGCAAGGACTGCGTCCGGCAGGTCAACCGCTTCCTCGACGAGCACGACCAGGAGACCGCGGGAAAAGAGCATGCCGCCTTTGCCGACCAGCTCGGCGAGATCCTCAAGAAAAACAAGCCCCACATCATCAAGCAGTACCTCGACGAGTACATCATCAACCAGGACCGGGCCAAGAAAATCCTCTCCGTCGCCGTCTACAACCATTACAAGCGCATGAAGTACGGCTTCGAGAACGAGGACGGCACCGAGATCGAGAAGTCCAACGTCATCATGCTGGGCCCCTCCGGCTGCGGCAAGACCGCCCTCCTCTCCCACCTGTCGAAGCTCCTCGACATCCCCTTCGCCGTCACCGACGCCTCCAGCCTCACCGAGGCCGGCTTCGTGGGCGCCGACGTGGAGGTGGCCGTGCGCAACCTCTACTACGCCGCCGAGAAGGACATCGAGCGGGCCGAGCACGGCATCATCTATCTCGACGAGTTCGACAAGATCGCCCGGAAGTCCGGTGCCAACAACTCCATCACCGCAGATCCTGGCCACGAGGGCGTCCAGCAGGCGCTCCTGAAGATGCTGGAGGGCAGCGTCGTGGAGTTCACCGCCCGAGGCCAGCGCAAGCACCCGGAGGCCCCCACCATCAAGGTGGACACGAAGAACATCCTCTTCATCGTGGGCGGCGCCTTCGTGGGCATCGAGGACGTCATCGAAAAGCGCCTCTCCAAGGGCAAGGCTGCCATCGGCTTCGGTGCCAAGACCCAGGGCAAGGACGAAAAGCCGAAGTTCGATGAGCTCATCCACCAGGTGCGCCCCGAGGACCTCATGCAGTACGGCATCATCCCCGAGGTCATCGGCCGCCTGCCCGTGATATGCACCCTGGAGAGCCTCGACGAGGACGCGCTCCTTCGCATCCTCACGGAGCCGAAGAACGCCCCCGTCCGCCAGTACGAGAAGCTCCTGGCCATGGACGGCGTCACCCTCGTCTTCGAGGAGGACGCCCTCCGGGCCGTGGCGAAGAAGGCCATCGAGCGCAAGACCGGTGCCCGGTCGCTCAAGGGTATCATCGAGGACGTGATGCTAGACGTCATGTTCGACATCCCGAAGGCGGACAACCCCCGCAAGGTCATCATCACAAAGGAATGCATCGAGGAAGGCAAAAAGCCCGAAATCATCGACCTGTAAGTCCATAGCACGAAAAGAGAAGTGCCTGCCCAGGCACTTCTTTTTACGTGGGGCAGGATATGGTATAATGGGGGAAATACAATCGGTAGAAGGAGTCACTATGGCAAAAAAACTCTTGATGCTCTTCGGGCTGCTGCTCTTCTTCCTGGGGGTCTTCGGCTTTTCCTACACCTGGCACGTGGATCATCGGTCGGCGGAGTCCCTGTCCGCCTATTGCAAGATCGACTTCCAGTCCAGCCGTGCGGAGGACGGCCATGTGGAGGGGGCCGTGCTCACCATCTGGGACTGGCGCTACGACGACGCGAAGCTCCTGCCGAAGGCGGTGCTCTACACGGACGGGGCCGCCTGGGAGATGGTGGCCGCCACGAAGCAGACGCCCTCCACCGAGAGCCAGCACCGGCTGAAGAATGAGAACAAGCTCTTCGTGGAGCTGCCCCGCTCCAGCATTCCCGCCATCAAAAAAGCGGAGACCATCCGGTTCCGCTTCTACTACGACAATGGGCAGACCATCGACCTCCCTCTGAATGAGCCAGATACCGCCTATTGGAAGCAGCAGGTGGACTGACGCCCGCCAAGCCCTGCCAGCAAATGCGAGCGCCTTTTCCAAGAGAAAACTAAAATTTTAGGACTTTCCGCTTATATCGCTGAAAAATTTTCAATTTATTTCTTGACAAAGGGAATAATCTGTGGTTTAATAGACTCATAAAGAAAAAGAGACGAGCACCGCGCACTTCGGTGGCGGTTTGAAATCTCCCTTCATTTGGGGACAAAAATCAGGTGGAGCTGATGTTCGAAACGCCCTGATTCCTCTCCTGCCGTGCTTCGCGCACAAGCCCATGGCTTTCAGCAGTCGCACCGCTTCGGTGGTGCAAGGCGCAGGATGGAATAGGCGACGTCGAACCTGGTACCTGGTGACGGGAGGATTTCAGCGCTCGTCTTCTTTTTTGCATAAAAAGCTGGGAGAAGCACCCCGTCCATCATTCTGATGAATCAGCTTTCTCGCAGACTCCCCCTGACCCTTCGGGCCATCCCCCTCGAGAGGGGGACGCGGCAGACCTCCGACTTTCGCAATGAAATGCTTTAGCGAGAAAGCCGTCCCATGATTTCTACATACTCGCGGAGGAGCGAATACCTCCCTCACGAGGGAGGTGGCACGCCGAAGGCGTGACGGAGGGAGTCTTGATGCTGGCAATGGCAAGCGTGCAATCAAAAAGAGCTGTGATTTCACAGCTCTTTTTGATTGCACGAAAGAGAATCCATCAGACGTTAAAGCGGAAGTTCACCACGTCGCCGTCCTGCATGACGTAGTCCTTGCCCTCCACGCGGACCTGACCCTTCTCCCGGGCAGCGGCGACAGAGCCTGCGGCCACCAGGTCGTCGTAGCCCACGATCTCGGCGCGGATGAAGCCCCGCTCGAAGTCCGTGTGGATCTTGCCGGCGGCCTTCGGGGCCGTCGTGCCCTTGACGATGGTCCAGGCGCGGCACTCGTCCGGGCCCGCCGTCAGGAAGGTCTGGAGGCCCAGGAGGTCAAAGGCTGCCTTGATGAGGCGGTCGAGGCCGCTCTCCGTTTCACCCAGATCCTCCAGAAAGGCCTTTGCCTCCTCCGGGTCCAGCTCTGCGATCTCTGCCTCCACCTTGGCGGAGATGGCGCAGACCTTTGCCCCCTCCTGGGCGGCAAACTTCTTCACCTTCTGGACGTAGGGATTCTCGTCGTAGGCCGTCGCCACCTCGTCCTCCGCCACGTTCGCCACGTAGAGGGTGGGCTTCCGGGTCAGGAGGTTCATGTCCTTCAGCAGTGCCAGCTCCTCGGCCGTGAGCTCCACGGAGCGGGCGGGCTTTCCCTCGTCGAGGGCGGCCTTGATGCGGCGGAGCACCTCGTCCTCCGCCTTGGCCTCCTTGCTGCCGGACTTGGCGATTTTCGCCAGGCGCATGATGCGCTTCTCGACGACCTCGAGGTCTGCCAGGCAGAGCTCCGTCTGGATGATGTCGATATCCCGCAGGGGGTCCACGCCGCCCTCCACGTGGGTGATGTTCGCGTCCTCAAAGCAGCGGACCACGTGGGCCACGGCGTCCACCTGGCGGATATGCTCCAGGAACTTGTTGCCGAGGCCCTCGCCCTTCGAGGCGCCCTTCACGAGGCCCGCGATGTCCACGAAGCGGACGGAGGCCGGCGTGGTCTTCTTCGAGTTGTACATCTCATGAAGCACCGCCAGGCGCGGGTCCGGCACGGCCACGACGCCCACATTCGGCTCGATGGTGCAGAAGGGGAAATTCGCCGCCTCCGCCCCCGCCTTCGTGATGGCGTTGAAAAGCGTGCTCTTGCCGACATTCGGCAGTCCTACGATGCCTACTTCTAAATTGCTCAATGTATTCTCCTTACCCCTTACAGTGTACCAAAGATGCGGTCGCCCGCGTCGCCGAGGCCCGGGACGATGTAGCCCTTGTCGTTGAGCTTTTCATCTACGGCCGCCACGTAGACGGGCACGTCGGGATGATCCTTGTTGATGCGGCGCACGCCCTCCGGGGCCGCCACGAGGCACATGAGGATGATGGACTTCGCGCCCTTGTCCTTCAGGAGCTTTATGGCCGCCGAGGCGCTGCCGCCTGTAGCGAGCATCGGGTCCACCACGATGAGGGTGCGCTCCGCCACGTCGCCGGGCAGCTTGCAGTAGTACTCCACCGGCTCCAGCGTCTTCGGGTCCCGGTACATGCCCACGTGGCCCACGCGAGCCGCCGGGATCATGTTGACGACGCCCGAAAGCATGCCGAGGCCTGCCCGGAGGATGGGGATGACGCCCACCTTCTTGCCCGCTAGCACCTTTGCCTTGCACTTTGCCACCGGGGTCTCGATCTCCACTTCCTTCAGGGGGAAGTCCCGGGTGATCTCATAGGCCATGAGCATGGCGATTTCCTCCAGGAGCTCCCGGAAGTCCTTCGTGCCCGTGTCCTTGGAGCGCATGAGGGTCAGCTTGTGCTGGATGAGCGGGTGGTCGATGATATGTACGTTCAGATCGTTTGCCATATATGGTCTCCTTCAGTCCTCATATAGCGGATATTTCTTGCAGAGGGCAGCCACGCGGCGGCGGGCCTCCTCCTTTTTCTCTTCGTTTTCCACGTCGGAGAGCACGAGGGCGATGATATTGCCCACCTCCACCATGTCCTCCTCCTTGAAGCCGCGGGTCGTAAGGGCCGGCGAGCCCAGGCGGATGCCGCTGGTGACAAAGGGAGAGAGCGGCTCAAAGGGGATGGTGTTGCGGTTCGCCGTGATGTTCACCTCGTCCAGCACCGTCTGGGCCACCTTGCCCGTGATGGACTTCGGCGTGAGGTCCACGAGCATCAGGTGGTTGTCCGTGCCGCCGGAGACGATGCGGAAGCCGTCGTCCGCCAATGTCTTTGCGAGCGTCGCCGCATTCTTCTTCATCTGGCGGGCGTACTCCTTGAACTCCGGCTGCAGCGCCTCCCCGAGGGCCACGGCCTTCGCCGCGATGACGTGCATGAGGGGACCGCCCTGGATGCCGGGGAAGACCGCCTTGTTGAACTGCTTGCCGAACTCCTCGTCCCGGGTGAGGATCATGCCGCCGCGGGGGCCGCGCAGCGTCTTGTGGGTCGTCGTGGTGACGATATCCGCGTAGGGCATGGGGCTCGGGTGCTCCCCGGCCGCCACGAGGCCGGCGATGTGGGCGATGTCTACCGTGAGGTAGGCCCCCACCTTTTTCGCGATGGCGCCGAGCCGCTCGAAATCGATGATGCGGGCATAGGCGGAGGCGCCGGCCACGATCATCTTCGGCTTCGTCTCCAGGGCCGTCTTCTCGAGGGCGTCATAGTCGATGCGCTCCGTGTCGCGGGTCACGCCATAGGGGACGATGTGGAAATACTTGCCGCTCATGTTCACGGGGCTGCCATGGGTCAGGTGGCCGCCGTCCGTCAGGTTCATGCCCATGACCGTGTCGCCGGGATTTAAGAGGGCGAAGAACACCGCCATATTGGCCTGGGCGCCCGAGTGGGGCTGCACATTGGCATAGCCCGCGTTAAAGAGCTTCTTCGCCCGGTCGATGGCCAGCTGCTCCGCCACATCGACGAACTCGCAGCCGCCGTAGTAGCGCTTGCCGGGATAGCCCTCGGCGTACTTGTTCGTCAGGACGCTGCCCTGGGCCTCAAGGACCGCCTTGGAGACGATGTTCTCCGAGGCGATGAGCTCCAGCTTCGTGCGCTGGCGATTGAGCTCGCTATCGATTGCCTTTGCAAGCTCCGGATCTTTTTCATGAAGTGGTGTCATGAGGCTCATACATTACTCCTTCTCGCTGGATTCCAGCGCCATGATTTTCCCTACGCGGCGCGCGTGGCGGCCGCCTTCAAACTTCGCCTCGAGGAAGGCCCGGACGATTTCCTCCGCAGGGCCCGGCCCGATGACGCGCCCGCCCATGGCGAGCACATTGGCATCGTTGTGCTGGCGCGCCTTCTTCGCGGAAAATACGTCGTGGCAGAGGGCGCAGCGGATGCCATGGATCTTGTTCGCCGCGATGGAGATGCCAAGCCCCGTGCCGCAGAGCACGATGCCAAAGTCCGCCTTCCCCCCGGTGACATCGGCGCAGACTCTCTCGGCGATGTCCGGATAGTCCACCGAATCCGTGCCGAACGTACCCACGTCACTCACCTCGATGCCGCCGATATCCGCCAGCACCGCCTTCACCGCGTCCTTCAGCGCCACAGCCCCATGGTCGCTGCCTATCGTGATGTTCATGCAAAACCACCTTCCCTTTCGCGATGCGTTCAAACCAATACTATTCTAGCACATAGCCCGCGAAAATCCTACCCTTTCCCCGCTTTGCCATAAAAGGAAGTTTCGGGCACACAAAAAGGGCACCTCAGCGCCCTCCGTCAATCGCAAGCTCATCCATGGCGAGAAACGCCAAGACACCTTTGCCCGCCCTCCTGTAGGAGGTCCAGCAGATTGTACTGTTTTTGACAGGCCTTGGGGTTCAACGCTTTATCTGCATTCCATCCCCGGAATTAAAGGTGACAAGTGCCTCCCAGTCAATGCTTCCATCCTCCTTGCAGAAGCGATTCGAAAACTCACGCACCAGTCTGTTTGAGGCTTTGTTGTAGCTTTCCTTATAGGATACCACATATTGCTCTGGCAGGCTTCCCATGAATCCGATAATCTTCAAGTAGAAGGCATCGTCTCCCGTGAGCTCTGCCCAGAAGTGTTTTCCCGCCAGCTCCCGATACATCTTCGGCTTTCCTCGCCCTGTCTCTCTTTTTCTTCCATAGGCATAGCCGATAATCGCCTCGTAGCGAGCCTTGGCCTGCTGCGCCAGCTTGGAGGCCGCTATAAAATTCTGCTCCTGACGTTTCTTGCTGTCCGCGTTAAACACCGACGTTCCGCTCTTTACGGCCACGGCATATATGGCATTGGCCTCCCTATCCTGCACCATGATGTCGATGCCCTCCGCAAGAGCCTTGTTGCCACCGCTCGCTGCAATGGCCAGAGGTTCGAAGAAGCAGTTGCCGAAAATAGTCTCCTCGCTGGAGGAAACGAAAGCGCTTAGCACGCTGTCTACGATTTCCGACGCGCTTTCCATCGCCTTTGCCCGATAGAGGTATGGATTCTTCCGTTTCATGATTTTCACGATATCCAGACCGTCTATCTTTTCTATCAAGCTTGTATAAAAATCATCGAGGGCCTGCGCAATTGCCTTTGCAACCTCCTCCTGGTCATATCCCGTTCCAATCGCCATATCCATCCCTCCATTCATGAACACCTGCCACAGCTTGTCCCGAGAAGCCTCCCAACTCCAAGGCGCTCCGGATCCTGTTGTGGATGCCGGTTCCCCGAAACCGCTTTGTTTCCACCAGAGCCGACTTGTCCGCCACCGCAAGGATTGCCTGTCCGATTGCCTTCGCCAGGCCCACGGGCACGGCGTTTCCGATCTGCTTGTACTTTGCAGCCGTCGTTCCGACAAAAATCCAGTCCTCCGGGAACTGCTGCAGCCGTGCGTATTCGTGGACACTCAACGGCCTGTCCTGCACAGGGTGGCAGAGCATGGTCGCTTTCTGGGCCGGTGCTGTGGTAATCGTCGGAGCAGGCTGGGCGTAGGAAAGCCTCCTGTAAAATCCGACCTTCCCGCCGCCTGACCTATATGCGCCCCCCATGGCCTCCGGGATAAGCTCCTTTGGAAGGTCGCGCCAATTTCCGCCCTCGGGAACCATGTGCAGATACCGCCTCCGCGCCGGTGTCAGCTTTCCGCACTCTCCGCCTTCATCCTCGATATCCCGGATTGCATCGCCGACGGTCCGCCAGCGATACTCCGGGTTCTGGTGCATCTGGAAATGCGTAGGTAATGGAAGAAAGATGTCCTCCCCATCTCTGCTTCCAATCAGGATAAACCTCTCACGAAATTGGGGGACCCCATAATTCACAGCATCGAGAATCCCATAGACCGTCTTATACCCTAGCTTTTCAAACTCCGCCAATATCACATCAAGCACCGTTCCAAGCTCTCTCTCGGTGCTCCTGTCCGACTCCGTATCCAAGAGCGGTATCAGCGGTGCCGACATGATGCCCTTCACATTCTCCATGACAAAAAAGCGAGGCCTCATGTAATCAATCATGCGGATGAAATCCATGAAGAGGCTGCCCCGCGGGTCATTGATGCCCAGCCGCTTCCCTGCCGTTGAAAATGGCTGGCAGGGCGGACCGCCGCATAGCAGGAAGGGCTCGCCTATCTGAAGTCCTGCCTCATCCAGCAGGGTCTCTGGACGGATATCCCGGATATCGCCGCCGACCACAGGATGCCCGTTGGCCTGCATTGTCCTGACGCAGGCCGGCTCGAAATCCTGCCCGACAGCCACATGGAGCCCTGCCTCCTGCAGTCCGATATCAAGCCCCATGGCACCGGAGAAAAGAGAAATCACATCTCGATTCGAGTCATATTCCTGGTACTCCACCCTATCCTGTTTCCTCCTCCCAGCATGTGTCTCGCGAACATTTCCCCATATTATACGCGAGAACTACCTTGATTTCAAGCAACTGCACGAAATGCTTGCGCATCTGGATCTTTCCGATTACTCCTTTTTTCTGCATGGCAATCCCATTTGCCACATTTTCTGGAATCTTCTCTTGCTTGCCACCGAAAAATTCGAGCTTCTGCATCGGGATTTCGGATTTGAAACCACCACATTGTAAGATATGTTGATTTGTCCTAGTCCAACTCCCACTTGTAATCATACGACTTGCGGTATGATGCGCCGTTTGCTGGAGCCTCGTCCTGTGGCAGGTTACGCACGGCCTTCGCTGCCTGGCGCTTATAAAACCTCGGCATGTCCGACTTGTGGCTCCGCCAGATCTGTACCATGCGTCCCTTTTTCGAGTCGCGATACACGCCCGTAAATATGAACCAGCGCTCCGCCCCGGTTTCCTTGTAGAGTGCTTCCATTCGCTTCTTGTCCTGAAGCTTCCTTTTATACATCCCTGTCAGCCCCCTCTTTCCAGCTGGAATACACAAAAAGAAGACGTCTGGGCGCCTTCTCTCTATGATTTGGTTTTCACAAACCGGATGCCAGTATCCTGCTATGATACGATTCTTCCTTATGCCAGCCTCATTTCTTTCGTCTCCTTTACCCGTATTGTACAAAAGAACGCATGGAAATGCAACGGACTCCATCCCTACGTTTCCACCAGCTTTCCTAAAAATCTTGCAAGGACAACGCACTATGTCCACAAAGCGGACGTTTATCCGTAGATTTTCCAATGCTTTTCGGTTGTGAAATGAGGGATTCGATCCAGCTTTATTCCAGGGGCGGCCAAGGACGGTGCAAAACGAACAAGAAGAAAATTGCAGGCGCAGTCTGCGCCATTCCTCCGAATATGGTATAATGCTAGCAGGAACCTCTTGCGAAAGGAGGCAATGCGATGATTTTGCCACCAGAAGAGCGCATACGAAAACAGATCCGTGCCTATGACCAGAAGGCGAAGAAAGTCCTGTCCATCAAGGCGATTCTAGCCTTCATCCTGCAGGAATGCGTCTTTGAATTCCAGGGCATGGCCCGCAAGGAAATCGAAAAGTGCATCGGGAAGACGCAGATCAGCAAGGTGCCCGTAGACCAGAATACGCCGCTTGTCCAGGGCGTTGAGTCGGAACATGGCAATCAGTCCGATGCCTATATCCGCTATGACCTGCTCCTTTACGCCACCGTGCCGGGGACGAAGGAGCGGATAAAGCTCTACATCAACATCGAAGCCCAGCGAACCATCCCGAAGGCCTATCCCCTGCTGCACCGGGCGAATGTCTACGTCGCCAACGGGATTGCCATGCAGAAGGGAATCGAGTACACCGATAGCGACTATGGCAAGGTCAAGAAATGCTATAGCATCTGGATCTGCATGGAGGCCCCCGATGACACGACCGCCGTCAACAGCTACCGCTTCGCGGAAAGCCATATCATCGGGAACCACACGGCAAAGGTGGCAGACTATGACCTGCAGACGATGGTCATGATCTACCTAGGGAAGGATCATAAGGCCAGCCCGATGATCGAGCTGCTGTGGGCGCTCTTCAAATCCGGAATCCCGACGCAGGAGCTGGAAGAAAAGCTGGAAGATGATTTTGACATACGGCTCACAAAGCCGCAGGCAAAGGAGTTGAATACGATGTGCAATCTTGGAGAAGGCGTATATATCCGTGGACGCGATAAGGGACTTATGGACGGACGCAGGGAGGGTCAGAAAGCAGGCCGGCGGAAAGGCCGTAAGGAAGGACAGAAAGATACCTGGATCCATTCGATTCGAAGCCTTCTGCTAAAGGGCAAGGTCAAAACAGCAGACGAGGCAATCGAATTGCTGGATATCCCGCAGGACGCGCGGGCGAAGGTTCTTGCAGGCCTTGCCCATTGAAAGCTCGCCAAAGACGTGACCCAATAAGACGGCTCAACACAACAAATGTAGTTCCGAAAGAAGGCGCTCACACGAAGCGTCTTCTTTTATGTCCATTTTCAAGTCACTTGCCGAGCTTGCTGTCCTTGTCCATGCCAGAGGCCCTGCCCGTCTCCGGGGAGAAGTCCCGGGAGAGAAAGGCGTAGAGGAGGCCGTCGGTCAGGAACACGTTCCCTCCCGCCATGTAGTAGCCGTTGACGGTCTTGAGGTTCGTGTAGGCCATGTTCGGCGGCTGGAGGCCCCGGCGCTTCGGGTCGCTGCAGGGCCGGAGCCGCTTCGGATTGTCGGAAATGAGGTCGCTCTGGATTCTTTCCATCGTCCTGTGCTTGATGTAGGGCACGTGGGCCACGACCACCTGCCCCCGCCCGATGATCTGCTCCTCCATGGAAGAAACCAGGATGCGGGCCTCCGCCGTCCCCAGGCCCAGCGCCGCGGCAAGAATCGCCGAGGCAAGGACGGCCCGTCCAAAGCTGCGAATGTCCATGGCACATCCTCCTATAGAACCTGCAGGCAGGAGGCGAGGCGGGTGGCCAGCTCCTCCGTCAGGAGGGCGGGGTCGAGACCCGTGTAGTTCATGACGAAGGTGTGCTCTGCCTCCTCCCCTCCCTGGGCGTAGTAGGCAGAGAGCGGCGTCATGCGGATGCCCGCGGCGGCAAGGGCGGCGGTGAGGGCCTCGTCGCTCTTTTCCGTGTGGAAATGCAGGAGGAAGTGGAGGCCGGCGCCCCGCTCCTGGATCTCGAGCTTTCCCCGGAGGGGCTCCGACTTCAGCACGGCCAGGAGGCTCTCCCGGCGCCTCCGGTATTTGCTGCGCATGCGATTGATGTGCTTCTCCAGATACCCTTCGGCGATGAAGGCGGCGAGAGTATACTGCTCGAAGCTGGATACGGTGGAGCTCAGGAAGCCCAGCCTCTCCCGGAAGCGGGCGGCGAGAGTATCGGGCAGCACCAGGTAGCTCACCCGGATGGTGGGCGTGAGGGTCTTGGAAAAGGTATTCATGTAGAGGACCCGGCCGGCGGCATCGATGCTCATGAGGGTGGGGATCATGCGCCCCGTCATGCGCAGCTCGCTATCGTAGTCGTCCTCCACGATGTAGCGGCCCTCCCGCTCTGCGGCCCAGGCGAGGAGCTCGTAGCGGCGGGAGATGGGCATGATGCGGCCCGTGGGGAAGTGATGGGCGGGGCTGATGTGGAGGATGTCGCCCCCGGCCCCGCGGAGCGTCTCCGGCGCGATGCCCGCCCCGTCCAGAGGGCAGGCCACGCAGGTGGCGCCACTGGCCTCGTAGGCCCGGCGGATGCGTCCGTAGCCCGGGTCCTCCACGCAGTAGGTGCGGTCTCTGCCCAGGAGGGCCGGCAGGAGCATGGTGAGCTGCTCGGAGCCCGCGCCGATAACGATGTTCTCCGCGGGGACGGAGAGTCCGCGAAAGGCGCCGAGATGAGCGGCGATGGCATCGCGGAGTACGGGCGCCCCGTGGGCAGGGACGGGCGAGAGGAGGTCGGCGGCCTGCTCATTCTGGATGCGCCGCATGAGGCGCCGCCAGGTGTCAAAGGGAAAGTCCTCGGGCCGCACGTTCCCCGTGGCAAAGTCGTAGCGGTATTGGAGCGGCGGGGGTGCCTCGGAGGTGACAGGCGGCGTGGCAGGGCGCAGAGGGGCTGCGGCGCCAAGGGAGGAGGCGAAAACGCCCCGCTTCGGGATGGCGTGGCAATATCCTTCGGCGATAAGCTGGCCATAGGCGGCCTCGACGGTGATGGCGCTGACGCCGAGCTGGGCCGAGAGCGCCCGCCGGGAGGGCAGCCGCTCCCCCGCCTTGATGGCCCCCGTGCGGATGTCCTCCCGAATGAAGTCGTAGAGGGCCTCATAGAGGGGCTTTTTCCCGATCTGGGCAAAGGAATAGGTAAGCATGGGCATGCCTTTCTGGTATTATAAAAAAGAATGGTCTTGGTTCTTTTCATAGAGCCAAGACCATTCTATACTGTTCTTCATGAAAGCGCAAGACGCACTCAAAAACATCAGGCTTTTCGTAGCCCGTCCGAAAGCCGTGTATCAGCTTCCTCGCAGACTCCCCCTGACCCTTCGGGCCATCCCCCTCTAGAGGGGGACGAGGCTAGGCTCAGCAGGTCGCAATGGGATGTAACGACCTTCTGTCAGGCTGATTTCCTGAGCACGTCCACCAGCCGCGCGTCAGCTCTCCCGCAGACTCCCCCTGACCCTTCGGGCCATCCCCCTCCAGAGGGGGACGAGGCTAAATCAGGCGTTTGGCAATGGACAGACACGGTGCGGAAGTGAGTGGGGACGGCGTTTGCGTCCTCCTGTCGTTACAATCCATTGCGAGCCTTGGAGTCTTGCTTGCCTCCCTCTCGAGGGAGGTGGCGCGCGTAGCGCGAGGTCGGGAGTCTTGCTACTGGCCGTGACGACTTGCAGCACGCCCGCCGAGAACAAATAGAACCGAAAGGGATGTACCCACCATGAAAAATGAAGCCTCTATCTCCGCGAAAGAGCTTACCCTCACTGCCCTGATGACTGCCGTTGTCTTTCTCGCCACATTCGTGCCGAAGATCCCGATTCCCCTTGGGTATGCACATCTGGGGGACGCGGTCATATTCCTCTCCGTCTTCTTCCTGCCCCGGCGGGCGGCGCTCTTTGCGGCCTGCGTGGGGTCGGCCTTTGCGGACTTCCTCGGGGGCTTTGCCCTTTGGATCCTGCCGACGCTCCTCATCAAATTCTTTATGGCAGAGCTGGCCCTGCGGCTCTCGGGTCGGTCCCTCGGGCGGACGCTCGTGGCCTACCTCGTGGCCTCCCTCTGGATGTCTTTCGGCTACACGGTCTTCGGTGCGCTGCTCTACGATGGCTTCGCCGCCGCCCTGGCCTCCACGCCGGGCCTCCTCGCCGAAGGGCTGCTAAACAGCGCCGTCGCCATCGTTCTTCTGCCGGTGCTTCGCCGGCGGCTCGGCTGACTGGGCGCGGCCACGGCGGATGACGCCCTCGCCGAATCTTGCCTTCAGTGCGTCGATGGCCGTATAGAGCTGCTCCTTCTTCTCGCTCTTCTCCTCGGGGAAGAAGAGCGAGATTTCTATCTCCTCATCGAAATTCGCCCCGCTGATGCCCAGGAGCCGGATGCCGCCCGTGGGCTTCAGGGCGTGAAAAAGGGAGAGGGCCGTCGCGTAAAGCACATCGTCAAAGCACGTGGCCTCCCCCAATGTCTTTGACCGGGTCCAGGTGGTGAAGTCTCCCCGGCGCACCTTGAGCTGCACAGTCCGGGCGCGCTTCCCGGCCCGGCGGAGGCGCCAGCCCACCTGCTCTGCCAGCACGGAGAGGGCGTGGCGGATCTCCTCCTCCGTGTGGAGGTCCTGAAGGAAGGTCTCCTCCTTGCCGATGGACTTGGCCTCCTCCCGCGGGTGGACGGGCCTCTCGTCGATGCCGAAGGCCAGGGCATGGAGCTGGGCCGCCGTCTTTTCCCCGAAGTTCTTTCGCAGGGTGTCTACAGGAAGCAGGGCCAGGTCGCCCACCGTATTCACATGGAGACGACGAAGCCGCTCTGCCGTCTTTGCCCCCACGCCCCAGATCCGGCGCACGGGGAGGGGCCAGAGGAAGGCGCGGACTTCCGCCTCGCTCGCGCCCACCACCGTGAGGCCGTCGGGCTTTTCCATGTCGGAGGCGATTTTCGCGAGAAATTTATTCGGCGCGATGCCCACGGAGGCCACGAGGCCCGTCTTTTCCCGAATTTCCCCCTTGAGGGCCGCCGCATAGTCCCTCGCCGTGCCGCCGAAAAAGTGCTCCATGCCCGTCACATCCAGGAAGGCCTCGTCGATGGAGAGCGGCTCCACCATGGGGGCGAAGGCGTGAAAGACCGCGAAGACCTCCCGGGAGGCGGCGCTGTAGAGGGGATAGTTCCCCTCGAGGAATATGGCCTCCGGGCAGCGGCGCCGGGCCTCCGTCATGGGCATGGCAGAGTGCACGCCGAAGCGCCGGGCCTCGTAGGAGCAGGTGGAGACGACGCCCCGCCCCGCCAGGCCCCCGATGATGAGGGGCCTCCCCCGGTACTCCGGATGCTCCCGCTGCTCCACCGCCGCAAAGAAGGCGTCCATATCCACATGAAAGATAATTCTCGCCATACCGACTCCAAAAATCAGCCCTTTAATACGCCAAGGGCTGCGGGATACTGTTCCAATACGCGCAAGAGATTTGCCAACGTCCGGCTGGGAAGAATATCCCCCGCCTCATATTTCTGAAAGGCCCGCTTCCCTCCACCGATGACCATGCCCGCCTGCTCCTGTGTCAGGTGCAGCCTCTTTCGGATCTGCCGGATTTTTGCAGGCGAGGGCAGCGCCTCGGCCTGCGCTTTCAAGGAGTTCAGTGCCCTATCCGACACCTTCATATCCTGCTTTGTATATTCTCCGATTTCACCATCGGTGGAATACCAGCCTGGCATATCAACGGTTGTTTCCAGACCCTTATAACGAATCGTGAGCTTCTGCGTCCCACGGTACAGCTTTTCGCCCGTTTCCGCATCGACCCGTACCGGCTCCATTTTTGCATTCATGGAATCACCTCATTTCTCCTTAAAGGACAGCAATCGAAATTCTGCTATCGTATTATCCTTCGTAAACTTGATATATAGCAGGAGGCCACGAAAAGGGACATGGTACACATCCTGCCACACCGTATGATCTCGCTTCGAGGTCATCGATTTATAGAAATGCTTCGCCTCCATCGTCCCTACCGCCTCTTCCATATCTGCCCGGGAAAAGCCCAGCGCCAAGGCATCCAGAAGTGCTGTTTTCGTGACTGTAAAATGCGAGCGCTTGAAGCTCTCCAATTTGTAGGACGGTGTATATTTATCCAAAATTTGCGGCATAGAATCCTTCCTTCCAATTTATTTTACACCATTATGGTGTAAAAAACAAGAGAAGCGGACTTCTGGAAAACCCTGTCCCTGAAAAAACAGAGCCTTGTCAGCGGTGCTAACGCCAAACAAGGCTCTGTCAAGCTGTCCATCAGCAAATGCGCGGCACGATTGCCCCCAGGGGCATGTCCACGATGCGCAGGCCTCCGATGGCAGTCTCCAGCGCCACCGTGCCCGGCGCCTCCTCCGTCGTCTCCCCGAGGATGCACGCCTCCTGCCCATAGGGGCTCTCTTTCATGGCAGCGAGGGCCGCCTCCGCCTCCTCGGCGGGGACGAAGGCGATGCACTTTCCCTCGTTCGCCAGCGTCAGCGGGTCGAAGCCCAGCATGTCGCAGACCCCCTGCACCGCCGGGCGCACGGGGATGGCGTCCTCCTCGATGCGGATGCCCACCTGGGCGCTCTCGGCGATCTCATTGAGCACCGCCGCCACGCCGCCCCGGGTGGGGTCCCGGAGGCAGGCCGTGTGGGGTGCCGCCGCGAGGATGCCCTGCACCATAGCCGCCAGCGGCGCGCAGTCCGTCTTGATATCCTCTGGCAGGCTGAGCCCGTGGCGGCCGGCGAGCACCGTCGCCGCGTGGTCGCCGAGGGTCCCTGAGAGCAGCACCTTCATGCCCGGCTTCACGCTGCGCGGGTCGATATTCGTGCCCTCGATGAGCTCCCCGATGCCAGCCGTATTGATGTAGAGGCCATCCGCCTTGCCGTGCTCCACCACCTTCGTGTCGCCGGTGACGATGGAGATGCCTGCCTCCTCGGCCATGCGTTTCATGGTCTGGAGGATTTCCGTGAGCTCCGCGAAGGGCAGCCCCTCCTCCAGGATAAGGCCGCAGGAGATGTACCGGGGCACCGCCCCCGTCATGGCGAGATCATTCACCGTGCCGCAGACGGCGAGCTTTCCGATATTGCCGCCGGGGAAGAACCTTGGCTGCACCACGTAGGAGTCCGTGGTGAAGGCGAGCCGCCCCGAGAGATCCGTCAGCCGTGCCCCGTCGTGGAGCACGTCGAGGGCCGCATTGGAAAAGGCCGGGAGAATCAGGCCCTCCATGAGCTCGTGGCTGAGCTTGCCGCCGGCGCCGTGGGCCAGCTGTACCGTCTTATCCGCCATAGGAAAACCTCCCCTGTCCATATTTATGCCAGGCAGCGCAGACCCCCTCCACCGAGACCATGCAGGGGCCCACCGCGTGGGTCGGCACACAGGCCTTGCCGAAAAGCGGGCAGCTGGGGGGCTCGATGATGCCCCGCAGCACCTCGCCGCAGCGGCAGCCCTTTTTCGCCGCAGGAATCCCCTCCGGCACGTCGATGGGCACGGCCCGCTCGATGTCATAGGAGGCATACGCCTCCCGCATGCGGAGGCCCGACTTCGGGATCACGCCGATGCCCCGCCAGGCCGCGTCCGCCGACTCGTAGACCTCCCCGAGGGTGCGTAGCGCCACGGGGCTCCCCTCTGCCGTCACGACGCTCTCGTACTCGTTGACAATGCGGGCCTCCCCCGCGCACTTCATCTGCAGGAGGCGGTAGATGGCCCGGAGAATCTGGATCGCGGAGAAGCCCGTCACCACCCCCGGCACCTGGTACTCCTCCGCCACGAAGGAAAAGACCTCCGTCCCCGTGACGACGGAGACATGCCCCGGCAGCAGGAAGCCGTCCACCTGCACATCCGGGTCCGTCAAAAGTGCCCTGAGGGCCGGCGGCACCAGCTTGTGAGCCGAGAGCATATAGAGGTTCGTGAGCCCCGCCTGCTTTGCCGCCAGCACCGTGGCCGCCGCCGTGGGGGCTGTCGTCTCGAAGCCCACGGCGAGGAACACCACCTTTTTCTCCGGGTTCGCCTGGGCGACGGCGATGCTGTCCATGGGCGAGTACACGATGCGGATATCCGCCCCCGCCGCCTTTGCCTCCGCCAGGCTCGAGGAGGAGCCCGGCACCTTCAGCATGTCGCCGAAGGTGGTCAGGATGACGTCGTCCCGCCCCGCGTAGGCGATGGCCTTGTCCATGTAGTCGTCGGGCGTCACGCAAACGGGGCAGCCCGGGCCCGACACGAGGGCGACGCTCTCGGGCAGCATGGGACGGATGCCCGCCCGGAAGATGGACACCGTATGGGTGCCGCAGACCTCCATAAAGCGCAGGGGCCGCCCATACTCCGCCGCCATGCGGCGGATCTCCGCCACGAGACGGCTAGCCAGCTCCCGCTCCTCCGGCCGCGTCACCGGGCACCTGCCGCTTCCATGGCCGAGACCGTCCCGGAGAGGTCCCCCACCGTCCGGGGCGCCCCGTTCATCTCCGCCAGCAGCGCATCCGTCTCCTCCGCTTCCTTCTCGCTCACGAGCTGCATGGCAAAACCCGCATGGACGAGGACAAAGTCCCCCACCTTTGCCTCCGGCAAAAGCATCATGGAAATCTCCCGGGTCACCCCCGAAAGCGACACCCGCCCGATGGCTCCCTCTATTTCAAGCACCTGTGCTGGCACTGCAAGACACATAAACGCTCACTCCTCTCCTAGTATACGCTTCTATTCTATCATACGAAGCAAGACCACTGCAGCGCTACAAAAAGGAGCCGGGGTATCGTATCGCCCGACTCCTGTTCGTCAACAATAGTACGAAACTTCACCAAATCTTTCCTGCCAGCGTTGAACAATATAATCTGCACGAAGCTCAATCATCCGCAGAAGATTTTTCAAAACATTCTCCGGAATTTGTGATTTGTTGTGGCACTTTAAGCATTTCCCCGACATTGTAATCCATATTTTCGTTGCATTTCGCGACGGCCTCCCCTCCGAGACATGCACATGAACCGGCTCTAGGGGTCGTCCTTCATCTGACCAGAAATATATCCAATAGCTGCCTATCTTAAACAGCTGAGGCATGGTTGAAGCCTCCTGTTTGCGAAAATTCGATGATGAGGTTTGCAACCTTTTTGATGAAGCTCACATACCTCTCCACTTCCTGCATCGTATATCCCTTTACTGCCTCTATGCGATAGGAAGGAAGGTAACACACCAGACTGTGGAAGCCATCTTTCTCGTCAGGAGTTTCCACATATACCTTGACCTCTCCATTTGGAAGCATTTCCGTATGGGTAATCTCCGTGTCATCCTCAAATGTCATAAACGGATAAATCATACTACCCCTCCTTTTCTACACCATTTTCTCCATTATAATCGATAGAGCATGCCCCGTCTAGAAAAACAAACCTGTCGCCATAGGCAATATGCAGTGCAGAATGCCCCTTCGTCTGCTATAATAGCTATAGAGATTCCCACGTAAAGCAAGGAGGGCATCATGGAAAAGCACATTCTCCCGATGGAGCACATCGCCTCCCTCGTCCGTCCCTTGGCAAAAAAATATCATGCGGACGAGGTATACCTCTTTGGCTCCTACGCCCGAGGCGAAGCGGACGGAGACAGCGACCTCGACTTTCTCGTCTTCGGCGGCGACGGCTTCAAGCTCACAAATATCCTCGCCCTAGGAGAGGAGCTCCGGGAAGCCTTGCAGAAAGATGTGGATATCTTTGAGATCCGCGAAATCAACAAGGACAGCGATTTCTATCGCACCATCATGAAAGAGAAGGTACTCGTCGCATGAAATCCCCGAACTTCTCGAAAAGCTTTCCGACCTGCCGGAGCTTCCTTAAATGCCTCGATTCGTCTCCTCTGCGACGATGCTGAAGTCTAGGGCTTCTGGCGTCGTCTTTTTCTTTGGCTCCACGCCCCAGCCCTTGAGGACCGTGAGTGCCTCCTCAGCGATTGCAGGGACGAGGCGCTGCATGCCCTCTGTCAGGGCGACGCCGGCCTCCAGGCTGTAGGGCTGGGCGCCTAGGACGGTCACGTGGTCGATTTTCCTTCCCGTCACCTCCAGGAGCGCCAGGAGGTCCTGGATGCCGATCTCGTGGGCGCTGATCTTCTCCTGGAAATGGGCGAGCACATCGTCGTCAGTGAAGCGGAACCTGGTGCCGGGCTCGGCGCCGGCGTTGATGGAGTCCAGGATGAGGAGCTTCTTCGTGCCGGTGATGTACTGGGTGAGCTCGATGCCGAGGGTCCCGCCGTCGAGCACCTGGACGTTTTCCGGGAAGTCATAGTGGGCATCGAGATACTCCGCCACCCGGACGCCGAAGCCCTCGTCGGAGAGGATGACGTTGCCGATGCCCAGCACTGTCACCTCCGCGCCGTAAAGGGTGTCGAAGTAGTCGGCCGGCGCTGCTGCTTGCTCTGCCATGGTCACGCCTCCTTCTTCGCCTTCACCCTGGCCAGGAGCCAGTCGCACCAGGCGCCCACGCCCTCTCCCGTCGTGCAGGAGACGGGAAGGACCGTCATGCCCGGATGGAGGGTGTCGATGTCCTCCGTGGCGGCGGCCATGTCGAAGTTGCAGTAGGGCAAGATATCCACCTTGTTCAGGAGGGCGATGGACGACTCCTTGAAGATGAGGGGGTACTTCATGGGCTTGTCGTCCCCCTCGGTGATGGAGAGCACCACTGCCTTCTCGTCCTCCCCCACGGCGAACTCCGCCGGGCAGACGAGGTTGCCCACGTTCTCCACGATGAGGAGGTCGAGGGCATTTAGGTCCAGCTTCTTTGCCACCTTCTGCACCATGGGTGCATCGAGATGGCAGCCGCCGGCCGTATTGATCTGGATGACGGGGACGCCTTGGCGCTCGATGCGGTCCGCGTCCTTCGACGTGAAGAGATCCCCCTCGATGACCGCCATGCGCACTCTGTCCTTCAGCCGCTCCATGGTCTTTTCCAGCAGGCTCGTCTTTCCCGCACCCGGCGAGCCCATGAGGTTCAGCACGTAGATGCCCCGCTCCCGGAACATCGCCTGGTTCTCCGCCGCCACCCGGTCATTTTCTCCCAAAATATTCTTCATGACTTCGATCTGCGCCATTACTCCACCTCCAAATATTCCACCTGCATCTCGCGGCCCGATATGGTCTCGAGGACACCGTTTTCGCATTCGGGGCACCAAAAATCGTAGTTCTCGATGGGAAACTCCTTGCCGCACTTGGTGCAGCGCCCCACGAGGGGGATGGAGTGCACGGTGATCTTCGCCCCCTCGGCCATGGTGCCCTTTGCGATCATGTCAAAGGAAAAGGTCAGGGAGTCCACCACCACGCCGCTCATCTCGCCGATCTTCAGGCCGATCTCCGCGATGCGGGTCGCCTTCTCCTTCTTGGCGTAGTCCAGCGCGATGTCCAGCACCCCTTCGGCAATCGCCATCTCGTGCATATGTCCCTCCTTCGGAAAAAAGAGCCTTGCCCGGCAGGAATCCCTGCTGTGACAAAGCTCTTTTTCTATTACAGTGCTGCCGCGAGGCCCCGGGTCTCGAAGACGCCGAGGATGTCCGTGAGCTTCGTCTTCTTCGGTGCGTAGTCCACCGTCGTCTCGC
>CAMCRT010000010.1 GCA_945877355.1 uncultured Mitsuokella sp.
GATATGCAGTTTTCAAGGTTCTATACCGATTTTCGGTGTGGGAAGTTTGAGTTAACATGTTTATCGTGCTTGAAATGCTGGGAATACAACTCTGCCATAAAGCAAATCAAAACTGCCCCTTATTATGTATCAAATGTTCGTAAACCTACTTGTAATTCCACCGATATTCGACTAAAATAAAATACGGCTTAACAAAGATCTCGAACTCCATTTCATTGAGCTCCCCAAATATGCGAAGTATCTGAACAAGCCCATTCGAGACATGAGCAAGATGGAGCGTTGGATATCCTACTTCGCCAACAAGCTGTCTAGGCAGGAAAAGGAGGAACTTATCATGGCAGACCCAGCAATCGCTGACGCATTCCACGCAGCTGACCTGTTCTTCGTCGACAAAGACGACCGCCTGAACTATATCAATCGTGAAATGGCAATCCTTGACTACAACTCCTACCGCCAAGAAGCCCACGACGATGGATTTGCCGAGGGAAAAGCCAAGGGAAAAGCCGAAGGAAAAATTGCAGAGTTGCAAGCTCTCGTCAAAGACGGCCTCATTCCTTTAGAAACGGCAGCCAAGCGAGCAAATATGACGAAAGAAGCCTTTACACAATCGATGAACACAGTACAGACAAAAGAATAAACAGGATTTGTCCCAGCAAAAAGCCGTCTTGCCACGCATTTTGTGACAAGACGGCTTTTATTTTCGCGAGAGGATTGTCACGGCAGTGAGAATGAGGGCCGCGCCGAGGATTTCCACGAGGCCGAAGCGCATGCCGAGGAGCAGGACGGAGAACACCACGGCGGACAGAGGCTTCAGAGCCACCAGCGTCCCCGTCATGGTGGCGGGAATGTACTTGACGCTCTCCAGATATGACCAGAAGGCGATGACCGTGCCAAATGCAATGATATGAGGAAGGAGGCAAGGGAGGCCGTGTCCAGCACGCCGACGAACTCCAGCGGGTGCGCTATGGGCACGAGAACGATGCCGCCGATGACCATGGCCCAGCCGATGACGGGCGGCGAGCGATAGGCCAGGAGCAGCCTCCTGGGGGAGATGGTATAAAAGGCCCCCGCAAAGGCAGAGGCGATGCCCCAGAGTACCGCAGGAAGGGGAATGGCCAGGGCATCGAGCCGCCCATGGGTGACGAGGAGGAAGGTTCCAAAGAAGGCAAGGGCGACGCACAGGGTCTCCCGGAGCCGAGGCAGATGCCGGGTGGAAAGAGCCGTCCAGCCCACGATGATGATGGGCATCATGTACTGGAGGATGCTGGCCGCCGCCGCATTGCCGTAGTAGATGGAGAGAAAATAGGTATACTGGGCCCCCACCATGCCGAAGACCCCAAAGACCACGAGAAGCAGCGCATCCCGCGGCACACGCCACACATCAAACAATCCGCCGCGGTTCTTTACCGCATCAATCAAAAGCAGCAGGCACCCCGCCGAAAGCATCCGCACGCAGACAAGCCAGTGAGGGGAAAAGCCCTTGTCCTGCAAAATAAACTGCCCCGCCACCCCAGAGCCGCCCCATAGCAACGCCCCCAAGGAAACAAGCAAAATCCCCTTCCGCGTAGCGTCCAAAACAACACCCCCTTCTTGCCTTCCTTGTTTTCATATCCATATCTCGGCTAGCATAGCCGCGACGCTCTGCATCACATGGAAATGGTCAGTTACGGGGCAATTCCTTCTTCAGCTGCTCGATGTATTGCCCCCAATCCGCTTCTGCGACCCCTGTTGCCTCCAGGGCTTCCTCAGGAGTAAGATGGAATTTTCTTGCGACATGAAGTGTAGAATCATAGACTCCTTCGTTGCGTCCCTGTGCCACTCCTTTCTCGATTCCAGAATTATAGCTTTCCTTCATAGAGTTTTCCCACGCTCTGCACATATCGACCATCTCTCCTTTCTCGTCTAGTTTCATATCCGTTCCTGTCAATGTCTCAATCAGTTTTGCGGATTCCATATCAACGGTTTTGAAACGCTTTACGTCCTGAATCCATGCGAGGCTATCCTCGTCTGAATGCTTGATAAATTGAAGAACAGCTCCAAGCCCCGTCATAAACTTATCAAAGTCCGTATCTTCCATATCAGCAGGGCTCAAAAGATTCAATTTGTAGTCTGGAAGAAACTCCAAGAGCTCCTTAGATGGAACCTCCAGCATTTCGTGAAGGGAACGCGCACCATCCCATTTCTTCGAAGAAAAGCTGATGACGAGCGTCACGACTGGTTTCAACAAATCTTCTTTTCGAAGTCCAGAGAGAAATTCCTCGCCGTTCACCGCAGTTTTATTGGCACGAAGCTCCTTTGCACGGCTCTGAATTTGCGCACTGTATTGCATCGCATCATACAGCATTGTGCGCACCGGCATGGCATAGTGCACCTTTGTCTGTGCCTCAATGCCCAGAATCACATAAGTGCCACGTCCATCCCTGTCTTCCTTGGCCGCATAGAGTTTCAGGACATCCCGTTGTTTCTGGAGGGATTTGATCTCCTTCTTCCCAACCTGTGTAACAAGCTCGGCGGAATCAAGGGTGACAAGATTGTCTGCTGAAAGGACTTGCCTCCCGCCGTAAAGAAATACGTTGAACGCATCTGCAAACCGTTTCGGGTCTCGAAGATAGCCCTTTGTCTGTGCATCAATCGTCGCCACAAGCATCCCTCCTTTTCTTCTATTATCCCTTTGAAACTCCCATTCGTCAAGAGCCTCAGGAGCACAAAAATACACGGCCAACGACCGTGTACCCTTCATTATAAAGCTGTTGATATCTACGCCTTGCCGCCGGCGGCCTTGACGATGGCTTTGGCCACGTCCTTGACCGTCATTCTCTTTTTCATGGCGTACTGCTGGATGCGGCGGTAGGCTTCCTGCTCCGTGAGCTTGTGGGCGGCCATGAGGATGCCCTTGGCCCTGTCCAGGAGCTTTCGCATCTCTAGCGAGTCCCGGAGATCTGCCAGCTCCTCCTCGAGCCCCTGCATTTCCTCCCAGCGGGAGAGAGCCACGCCGATGGCGGGGAAGAGGTTTTCCTCCCGGACGGGCTTCACGAGGTACCCTAGGACGCCGGACTCCATGGCCTCCTCCACGATGTCTGGCTGGCTGAAGGCCGTCAGCAGGAGGACGGGGGCCAGTTTCTCATCGGCGATTTTCTTTGCGGCGTGGATGCCGTCCAGCTCCGGCATCTTGATGTCCATGAGGACGAGGTCCGGGCGGTATTTTCGCGTGAGCTCCACGGCGCGGCGGCCGTCCACGGCTTCCCCCACCACCTCGTGGCCGTGCTCCTCCAGCATTTCCCGGAGATCCATGCGGATGATGGACTCGTTGTCCGCTATGACGAATCGGAGCGCTTCCTTTTTCATCGAGTTGCCTCCTCACTCTATCAATCTATCGGCAAATTTTCCTTCTTCGGTATCGTGAGCGTCGTCGCGACCCCTGCGCCCTTTGGCAGGTTCTCCATGGAGAAGGTCCCCGCCAGATCCCCCTCCATGAGGGTCCGTATGATAGTGAGCCCCAGGGACTTTCGCGGCTTCTCCAGAACCCTCTCGTCGATGGGGGTGCCGTCATTGGAGAACACGAGGATCCACTCCTCCTCCGTCTCCCGCACGTCGAGGGAAATCTCCCCGTGGCTCCGCCCTGCAAAGCCATGCTCCATGCTGTTGAGCACCAGCTCATTGAGCACGAGGGCGATGGAGCTGGCGCATTTCGACGGCAGGATGAGCCGGCCGCCGGAAAAGGATGTGGTGACGGTGAAGTCCCGCGCCGCCATGCTCCTTGCCACCAGGTCGAAGATATGATGCATGACCTCCTGCACGTCGATGTTCTCTGTCCCCTGCTGGGAGAGGTACTCGTGGACGACGGAGATGGAGAGCACCCGATCCACGGCCTCCTGCAGGGCACTCTTCACGTCCTCCGACGTAGCGCGGCGGGCCTGGAGCCGCAGGAGGCTCGCGATGGTCTGGAGGTTGTTCTTCACCCGGTGGTGGATTTCCTGGATGACGGCGGACTTGATGCGGAGCTCCTCGTCCTTCTGGCGCATTTCCGTCACGTCGGAGATGAGGATGATGTAGAGCTGGGGCTGCCCCCCCTCCCGCACGACGATTTCCCGCCGGATGAGGGTGCGGCCCGCTGCCTGCACCTCCTTTTGCCAGGGGGTGTCCCGCACGATGGTCTCCTGGGTCACGATGTGGGAAAGCGACCGCTCAAAAAGCCGGTAGCCCCGTAGGGACCCCATGCCCAGCACCCGGTAGATGCGCTCGGCGGCGGCGTCGGCGAAAATGATGCGACTGTGGGCGTCCGCCACCAGGATGCCATCCCCCGGGGCGATGGGGCGAAAGAAGTTGGCGGGCTGCTCCGACCGGGCCATATAGAGGACGGCCACCGCCGCCACCAGCAGCTTGTCGTAGCCGTCGATGGAGAGCCGGAGGAGATCCGTCTCAAAGGTCAGCACCCCGATGACCCGCTCCCCGTCGTGGATGGGATAGGCAAACATATCGAGCATGGCCCCGTAGCGCCATTCCCGCTTGCCATGGGTGCGTCTGCCCGTGCGAAAGACCTCCGTGACGAGGGGCTCCTCCATACTGCTGAAGAGCATCCCCGTGCGGGCGTCGTTTTCCTCCATATAAAAGGTATGGGGATAGTGATGGGCAAGCAGCAGGAGCTGCCCCTCCTCCTTTGCCTGCACGTAGACCCGGAGCTCCCCGTGGGCGAGATCCGACAGGAAGGAGAAGGCCGCCGCCATGTTGGAGAGCCGCTGGATTTCCCGCATGGAGAGGGACGTATGGGCCATAGCGAGGGCGCGCAAATCCTTTTCCATATCAGACTCCGAAATTCAGGCCCGGCACGGCGTTCAGGTAGGCGTCGCTGAGGTGGCCGGCCTTTGCCTGGTAGTAGCCCCGGCAGGCAATCATGGCCGCATTGTCCGTGCAAAGGATGCGCCCCGGATACTGGAAATGAATGCCTCGGGCCTTCGCCTCCTCTGTGAGCCGAGCCTCCAGATTCGAATTTGACGCCACGCCGCCCGCCAGGACGAGGGTCTTTCGCCCTGCCTGCTGTGCCGCGTCGAAGGCCTTGTGAACCAGCACCTCCACCACGGACCGCTGGAAGGAGGCCGCCACATTCGCCCTGTGGATCTCATGACCCTTCATCTTCTCGCTGTTGAGGTAGGCCAGCACCGCCGACTTCAGCCCGCTGAAGCTGAACTCGCTGCTCCCCGCCTTGTCGAGGGCCCGGGGAAAGTCGATGGCAAAGGGGTCTCCCTCCTTTGCCAGCCGGTCGATTTCCGGGCCCCCAGGGTACGGCAGCCCCATGACCCGGGCAATCTTGTCAAAGGCCTCCCCCGCCGCGTCGTCCCGGGTCTGGCCCAGCAGGCGGAAGGTATCGTAGTCCGCCACATCTACCAGGGCCGTATGGCCGCCGGACACCACGAGGGCGAGAAAGGGCGGCTCAAGCTCCCTGTCCGCCAGGAAGTTCGCAAAGATATGTCCTTCCAGATGGTTGACCCCGATGAGGGGCACCCCCAGGGCGAAGGCCAGGGACTTCGCCGCCGACACCCCCACGAGAAGAGCCCCCACGAGGCCGGGGCCGTAGGTCACAGCCACCTGGTCGATGTCCTTTTTCGTGACATTCGCCTTTCGGAGCGCCTCGTCGATGACGGGCATGATGTTCACGATGTGCTTGCGGGAGGCGATCTCCGGCACCACGCCGCCGAACTTCTGATGGACGGGAATCTGGGTCGAGATGACGTTCGACAGCACCTCGCGCCCGCCCTGGAGCACCGCCGCCGAGGTCTCGTCACAGCTCGACTCGATGCCGAGCGTCAGTATTTCATCCATCAAGCTCCACCTCCTGTAGCTTCGTATTCCAGAGGATGAGAGCATCCTCTCCATTATCCTGATAGTACCCCTTCCGGACGCCTGCCTCCCGGAAGCCGTAGCGGGCATAGAGGGCCCGGGCCGGGGCATTGGAGGGACGCACCTCGAGGGTCAGCGCCGTCAGCCCCCGCGCGAGAAGCAGCCGGATGATCTCCCCCATGAGCTTCGTGCCCACGCCCTTTCCCCGGTACTCCGGCAGGACGGCCACATTCGTGATCTGCCCCTCCTCAAAGGAGATCCAGCAGCCCGCGTAGCCGATGACCCGCTCCCCGTCCAGCACGAGAAGGTAGCAGGTATTGCTATCCCCCGCCGCCTTCCAGAAGGACTCCCGGGACCAGGGGATGGCAAAGCAGGCCTTCTCCACCACCTCCACCGCGTCCGCGTCCTCCGGGGCCATGAGGCGAAAGCTGAGATTCATGATTTCCCCTCCCCATGGCGCTTCTCCCAGAGCACCTCCGCCTCGCTGCGGCGGATATAGAGGGGCTCCAAGTCCATCACATTATCCGACTCGCTGGCGGCGAGCCGCGCTGCCCCGAGGACAGCCACATTCGCCGCCCGGGGCATCCGAAGGTGGGCCGGGGCAAGGTGGACATTGGCTGGGAGCTCGAATTTCCCTTCGATTTTCCGAAGCACATCGCCCAGAAGCACCACGGGGCGCTGCTCTTTTCCTGCCCAGTCGAGGATTTCCCCGAAGCTCTGGACGGCGATGGGCCCCTCCGGCTGAAGGCGGCCAGCCCGGGCGGAAAAGGGCTGGGCATAGGCATTTCCCTTCTGGGCATCGATGAGGGGCAGGATGCAGGCATCCGTGCTCCAGAAATGCTGGGCCAGCACCTCCAGCGTCGGCACGCCGAGGAGAGGCACCTCCCAGGCGTAGGCCATGGCCTTTGCCGCTGCAAGGCCGATGCGAAGCCCCGTGAAGGAGCCCGGGCCGATGCTCACGGCGACGGCCTCCACTTCCTCCCGCTTCACGGCCGCCATCTTCATGGCCTGCTCCACGTGGGCCATGAGGGTCTCCGAATGGGTGAGCTTTGCCTGCATGGTGAGCTCAGACGCGAGCTTTGTCCCCGTGAGCACTGCCACGCTGGAGACCTGGGTCGCCGTCTCAATCGCGAGTATGGACAAAATCCTCCAGCTCCTTTACGAATTCTTCACATTCCTCACCGACGCCGCGGAAGGTCAGACGGCGCTCGTCCTTTTCCTCGCCGTAGGCGATTTCCACCAGCACGTACTCCTCCGGCATGGCATCCGGGAACTTGTCCGGCCACTCCACGAGGACAAGGCCCTCCGGCTCATCCGTATACTCGAAGAAGCCGATATCCTCCAGCTCCTCCTCCCGCTCCAGGCGGTAGAGGTCAAAGTGGACAATGGGGCAGATTCCCTCATATATATTCATCAGGCTGAAGGAGGGGCTCGTCACGTCCCCCTCCACGCCAAGCGTCTTCGCCAAGCTCTGGACGAAAAGCGTCTTTCCTGCGCCCAGGTCCCCCACGAGGCCGACGACTGTCCCCTCTCGGATCTTTTGCCCGAAGGCGGCGGCTATATCCGCCGTCTCCTCCGGCGAATGCGATACCATCGCAAACATAATAAACTCCCACATCCCTTCCTGCATGTGACTCTATCGCTTCATTATAACGCACCGGCTCGAATTTTACCACCGCGAAAATCGTCCCTTATCCCGAGCGGAAAGCCACTAGTCTCCGATATTTTCAATAATAATTATTATTTAGTAATTTATATAAAATAATAAGCAATCATGAGATATTGGCAGATTTTAGAAGAAAAACACGGGATTTTTGACCTATATTCGAGAATTCAGCCATTCACAAACACCGTCCTCCATCGTATAATAAGACCATACCAAGTGAGGCGCACGGGATTGGATGAGCAAGCGCCCCCACAGGCGACAATGTGTATTATATCTTAGGAGGTCTTTCTATTATGAAGAAGTTTGTTTGCACCGTTTGCGGCTATGTCTATGAGGGAAATGAAGCACCGGCTGAGTGCCCGGTCTGCCATGCTGGCAAGGAGAAGTTCAAGGAGATGACCGAGGGCACGGGGGCCTACGCGGACGAGCATGTGGTCGGCATCGCCCAGGGCGTTGATGAAGAGGTCCTCAAGGGTCTCCGCGAGAACTTCAACGGCGAGTGCTCCGAAGTCGGCATGTACATCGCCATGAGCCGCCAGGCTGACCGCGAGGGCTATCCGGAGATTGCTGAGGCCTTCAAGCGCTATGCCTATGAGGAGGCTGACCACGCTTCCCGCTTCGCAGAGCTCCTCGGCGAGGTCCTCACGAACAGCACGAAGAAGAACCTGGAGATGCGCGCAGCAGCAGAGCACGGTGCCTGCGAGGGCAAGAAGCAGCTGGCAACGCTCGCCAAGAAGCTCAACCTCGACGCCATCCATGACACGGTTCACGAGATGTGCAAGGATGAAGCCCGCCACGGCCGCGGCTTCCAGGGCCTCCTCGCCCGCTACTTCGCAAAGTAAGCTGCGAAACAAACAAATACAGCAAAGCACCGGCAGTTTGTCGGTGCTTTTTTGGTACAGTAATGCAAAAAACAGGAGCCGAATCTTTGCGGCTCCTGTTTGATTTTTGACAACGTTGATTTCATTACATGGACATCATGCGGCGGCGGGTTTCGCCACCGGCGGCTATGGCTTTGGCGGCGGCGGGCTGCTCGAGCTCGCTGGCACTCTGCTGGCCGATGAGGAGCGTCGCCGGGTCGAAGCCCAGCTGCTGGACGAAATGGAAGAGCTCCATATCCTTCAGCACGGAGGTGATATTCACCCGCTTCTCGCTGTAGAGGTCGATCTTCACCGGCTTCGTGAGCGGCCTTGCCTTCTTGTCCGCAAAGACGAGGAAGACCGGGCGATCCGTCTTGCCGAACTTGCACTCCTCCACAATGCCGTAGCCAATGGAAAGCTCGGCGATGGTGCCCACCGGGTAGATGGCCACATTGCGGAAAAACATATTGAGGAGCTTCTCGTCGAAGTGTCCGGGGGAGAAGTTCTTCATGATGTTGTAGGCCACAGAGGGCGGATAGCCCTTCTTGTAGGGCCGAGCACTGGTCAGGGCATCGTAGACATCGGCGATGGCGCTGATGCGTCCGAAGAGGCTGATGGCATCCCCTGCCCTGCCGTCCGGGTAGCCCTTGCCATCCATGTGCTCATGGTGCTGGCGCGCCACGAGGGCGATCTCGTGCTTGTCCGGGATATCCATGGCCTCGATGAGCTCATAGCCCCGCATGGAGTGGGTCTTGACGATGGAGAACTCCGTATCCGTCAGGCGGCCCTTCTTGTTGAGGACACTGGTGGGCACCTTTATCTTCCCCAGATCATGGAGGAGCGCCCCAAAGGTCAGATTCGACAGGCGATGGGAGTCGAGGCCCATGAGGATGCCGATGAGAGCGCAGAGCATGGCCACATTGACGGAGTGGGCAAAGGTATACATGTCATGGGTACGGATATCCGTCAGCTGCACGAGGTTCATGCGCCGATCCATGATGTCATTGATGATGGCAGCGCTGGCCTTGTAGAGAGGCTCCGTATCAAAGCGCCCGTCCCGCATCACCTGAGTGAACATGTCGTACACCCGCTTGACCGCCACGGCCCGGGTCTTTTCCTGCAGGATTTCCTCAGGGGGCTCCAGCACATGCTTCGTGTCGAGGCTCGTCACATTGATGCCCGTCACGCCCACCTGCTTGAGCTTCGATATGTAGCGCTCCGTGAGGAGCGTTCCCTTTGCCAAATAGTTCGCGCCGCTCGCATTGTACAAGCTCTGCGACATGACCATGCCTGTCTTCAGATATTTTACGGGTAATTCAATCATGTCTCATCACCTCTCCCATTTCCCTTAGATCCCGAACCTTCAAGAATCATACTCTCCAAAGATACGACATATTTCTCTGTATAAAATTGCAAGGATGGTCAAACGTCCTTGCTTTTCTTTTTCCTTCTTTTGTATTATTTGATGGATAGATTTCCGTATACTCCATAAGAAAATATGGTATAATAAAGTATACGATATTTATCTGAAAGTATCATTAAATTCATGGGTCACTGAGCAATTTGTCTTAAAGAAAGAGAGGTCCATCATGAGCACACCACACATCGCTGCCGAAAAGGGCGAAATCGCCGAGCGCATCCTGCTGCCGGGCGATCCCCTTCGCGCCAAGTTCATCGCGGAGAACTTCCTGGAGAGCCCGAAGCAGTACACCTCCATCCGCAATATCCTGGGCTACACGGGCACCTACAAGGGTGTCCCGGTCTCTGTCCAGGGCACGGGCATGGGCATCCCCTCCATCTCCATCTATGTCCACGAGCTCATCCACTCCTACGGCGTGAAGAAGCTCATCCGCGTGGGCACCTGCGGCGGCATGCATGAGGACATCCATCTCCGGGATGTGCTCATCGCCCAGGCGGCCTCCACCGACTCCTCCATCATCCGCAACATCTTCGGCGGCTCCATCAACTTCTGCCCCATCGCCGACTATGACCTGCTCTCAAAGGCGGTGGAGAGCGCAAAGAAGCTGAATCTCCCCGTAAAGGTGGGCAATGTCATCTCCGTAGATCGGTTCTACGACGAGGAAATCGACAACAAGAAGCTCACCCGCTACGGCATCCTGGGTGTGGAGATGGAGGCGGCTGCCCTCTATACGCTGGCGGCAGAGGCCCACGTCCAGGCCCTCGCCCTCTTCACCGTCAGCGACCATCTCCTCACCGGCGAAGGCTGCACGGCCGAGGAGCGGCAGACCACCTTCCAGGACATGATGAAGATCGCCCTGGAGACGGCCATCGCCGACTGATTTTCCACAAATAGAAAAGACCGCCGCACGGCTTGCTGCATAGCAGCCGTGCGGCGGTCTTTTTCATAGCCTATCGCAAAGGGAACCTCTCGGATGAGGCTGTCCATAGAAATCAGAAGGCCCAATTTACCTGGACGCCTCCCGAGATCCCTTCCCGCTTTCCCTGCCAGCCGGCCACATGCCAGTCGTAGGAGAGGCGGCTGTCCTTTGGGGCGAAGCGGTAGGCAAGCTCCACAAGATAGCTCCCGCCATAGAGGGAGGGGCTCGCCGTATCGTAGCCCTGGAAGCTGGCCGTGGCCTTGCCATCAAACTCGAACTCATAGGCGACTCCTGCGCGGATCTCGCTGCGGTCGCTGTCCCTGTGGGTGTAGGAGAGCCCCAACCGAGCGCGGCTGGAGTCCGTCGCGCCGAACTCGTAGGTCTCGCCTGTGCTGAGCGTCGCCTCCGCTGCGCTCTGGCGCGTGTAGAAGTACCTGAGATACACGTCGGTCCTGTCACCTGCCTTGTCTGCAAACGTCCTGCCGAGACCAAGGCTAGTGGAGAAATAGCTGGCACGCTCATCATAGCGCGTATGGATGCCCTCCGCCAGGCTTCCACCGTAGTCGCTCCAGGAGCTGCCGATGCGGATAGCGCTCTCCGCCCAAAGGCCGCTTTCCTGCTCGAAGCGGCCCAGGAGGCCGACACCGAGATAGTTCACGTGACCGCTGCCGTGGGTGCCGTCATCGAGATACGAATCGTAGCTCCCCTTGCCGTATTCCACAAAGGGGCTCAGGAGGAACTTCCCCTCCTGCCGGTCAAATTCCCTTGCCCAGCCTACAGCGAGATTGTAGCCATTCGTATCCACATAGGAGCCGGTATGGGCGCGGAAAAGTCCCTTGTCCATGGCAGCCCAAAGGCTGTAGGAATCCTCCTCACCCCTTTTCCTGGTGACGGCCTTCATGCTGTCAAGGCCGGAGCCTACGAGAAGATCCGAGCCCCGGTTGAGAAAGCCTGCCATGCCAGCGCGGGTCTCTGTCAGGGACTTTGTCTTCGCATTGATCCCTGCCTTGAGAACCTTCGCCACCAGCTCGTCCTCCCCTTGCTTCGCGAGGGAGAATTCATAGAGCAGGGAGACCCCCTGCATGCCAGTGGCATCGTTCGCCATCGTATCCGGCATGGTGAGCTTGCCACCCTTTGCCACCTTCATGAGGCTGATGACATCATCTTTCGCAAGGACCTTGGCTGATCCCTGGACGCCGACCCCCACATGGAGATTCGTGATATCCTTATTCATGACCCCCAGCTGCAGGAGGGTGGGAGTTGTGCTGGAAACATCTGACCCCAGGTAGAAGTGGAGGTTCTCCACATTGGTGAAGTCCTGGATCTCCGACGTGGGCCTTGCGGCGTTGTAATAGACAGCGAGGGTATTTCCCGTGCTGCCTGCCGTGCCGCCGGAAACCGTCCCTGTGACGGCAGCACCGCTGAGGGCGATGGTATTGTTTTCCGTCGCCGCCCCCTTGCCGCCTGTCACGTTGCCCGTGACAGTGGCATTCTCGATGCGGATGGTATTTCCCGAGGCGGAGCCCGCAGCCTGGGAGCCAAGGACATCGCCTGTGATGTCGGCCGACACGAGCACGTTGTTTCTCACCGCGTCTCCGGAGGTGGAGATGGCGCCGATGATATCCCCGGTCACAGCGCGGCTGACAGCGACAGTATTCTCCGCGGCAGTCCTCCCGGCCTGCGCTCCGACGATGGTCATGGCGGAGCTTCCGGCGGCGAGACTCGCCGCCAGGGCAGTACCCGCAGGGGCTGCCAGCAGAGCATGCTTTGCGCCAGACACTGCGACCTTCTTGATGGAGGCCGTCTGTGCGGAGCTTCCGAGCACCTCGCCCCGGTTGCGGAGGGCATCCCTCTCCGCCTTTGCACCGTAGACCTCCGTCACCGAGGCCTTCTCAGCGAGGCGCACCACATTGTCCGTCGCATCGCCCGTAAGAGATACGCCGCCTGTGGCCGTCTGGAGGGTGCCCTCCGTTGCCGCCACGCTGTTCCCGTTGGCCGTAGAGCCTCTGCCGCCGATGGCCGCATTGACTGTGCCACCTGCTATGTTGACCTGGTTCGCCGATGCCGTGCCATTGGTGTCGCCACCGACGGCCTCTGTGACCGCTCCGCTGACGGCGACGGTATTCTTCTCTGCCGCGCCTGCCTTTGCCTGCCCACCTATGGCCTTATTGGCCTTTGCGCCGGACTCCACCGTGAGGGTGTTGCCATCGGCTTTGCCGCTTGCCGTCTGGGTATCGCCGCCGACTGCCGTATTGATATTCGTTGCGCCAGCCTTGAGAGTCAGCAGATTCCCCATGGTCTCCCCCGAGCTGCCATAGGTGGTCTTGCCGCCAAATACATCGCTGTGTACATTATCCGCAATGGACACAGCGGCATTGCGCCACTTGTAGGCCGCAAGCTACAGGGAGCCTGTTGTCACCGCACTATCGTTATCCGTGCGATAGGTATACTCTATGCTGCCCATCCGGTTCTCAGAGCTACCAGGCGTATAGCCTGTGAGGCTGAGCGTCGCATTTTTCATGCGGATGAGGTTCACGCTCTTTTCCATGGAGCTTCCGAGGAAGCTCGCCATGGTAGCCTCCGTCTGGGGCTCAATGGTGCTTGCCCTGAGGGTCGTGTCCCCGGAAAGCGTGAGCACGTCGTCCCCGTCCTGCACATTGCTGTCGAGGTGGAAAGCGACCTTCGCGAAATTCTTGAGGATCTTCGCCTGGGCTTTCCCCTTCACCTGAAGGATATTACCCGTGTCATCCGAGTCGCTGCCGCCGATAAGCGCACCGCCCACTATCGCGGCGTTTTGCCCGCCTCCGATATCGATGCTGTTGCCCGTAGTCTTGCCAGAGCCAACGGTGTAGCCGCCGTAGACATCGCCGGCGACATTGCCGCTGGCTATGCTCACCCTATTGCCCGTAGCGCTGCCGGAGCCTGTCACAAAGCCAGCGTAGACACTGTCCATGCTACCGCCTGTGATGCTCACACCATTGCCCGTGGCATCGCCTGCGCCATCCACATAGCCCCCGTAGACCTTGCCGCCTACGCCAGTGCTATCGGCCTTGACAGTGCCACCGGAGATGGTGACGCTATTGCCCGTAGAATTGCCGCCGGCGCTGTCGGTAAAACCGCCATAGACATTGCGGGTGCTGCCCTCCTGCAGGAGGAGGGTATTGGCCTTGCTGTTGCTCTTCTCCGCGTTTTTCGTGCCGCTCCCTGTAGTCCAGCCACCGTAGGCATCCCGAGGGGATCCCCCTGCAATGACAAGGGTATTTCCAGAGGTGGTGTTGCCCAGGGTGGAGCGACCCATCCAGATATCGTCCGTCGAATTCCCGGTCGTCACCGTCGTCTTGCCATTTTGGAACCGGCTTCCATCGATGATGATGCTCTTGACATTCGTCCCCGTCCCACTATCCGTGTAGACAAAGGTCTCGCTGGTGTTATCGGCGGCAAGGGCGAGCTTTCCCGTATAGCCAGTGAGATGGAGGCCGCTCGCATTTGAAAGAAGCGTCCGGATGCCACCAGTGTAGGCACTCATATCGACCGTGAAGCTGCCCCAGTCAAAGTCCGTGCCATTTGCGTCGGAAAGGGCGAGAAGCGGGTTCGACGCATTCTGCGCGGAATTCAGGATGAAGTTCACCTTCGAGAAATTCGCGATGTTTTTTGCTGTGGCGTTGGCAGAGACATTCAGGATATTCCCCGTTGTATCTGCACCACTGCCGCCATAGATTGTGCCGGCCACCGCCGTAGCCGTCTTTCCATCGCCGAGGTTGATGACGTTGCCCGTTGTCTTGCCGGAGCACGCCGCAAAGCCGCCATAGACGTCACCAGCGACGGTGCCGCCGTAGAGATTCACCGTATTTCCCGTGGCTGAGCCTGCCTGGGTCCTGGCCTCGGCCCCGTAGGCATTTTTCACCTGCGCTCCTGTTTGGAGCGTGAGGGTATTGCCCGTGGCATCGCCTGTAGCTTTGACGTTTCCGCTGCTGTCCCGGACCGTGTTTTCTGCGAGACCGCCTCGCGCATCCAGGATAGCTGAGCCGCCCGTGAGCGTCAATGTATTGTTCCTCACCGTATTGCCGATGCGGGAGCGGCCGCCCCAGGCTTCCGTGGCATTTCCTGTGCCGTCATAGGAATTCTTGTTGTTCTGGAAGTGATAGCCCACGAGGGCCGCCCCCTTGGAGGAGGCAGCATCTCCCTCCGTCACCAGGTCCGCCTCGTAGTCCGTCGTGTGGATAAGGCCGCGGGTACCGGTGGTGTCGTAGCCCGTAAAGGTGATAGTATTCCTGCTGGAGATGAGCGTCAGGATTTGGTCGCTGGTGGCGTTTGCCACGAGGTTATCCAGGTCGTCCACGACGAGCCTCCCCCAGTTCAGCGATGTATTCCCGCCATCCGTCAGGGTCAGCAGCGCACCGCTCGCAGGGACGCTGCCCTTTGCCACCTTGAAGTTCACCGTATCGAAGTTCTTGATATCCTTCAGGGAGGCGGCGGCATAGACATTGAGCGTGTTGCCCGAGATCACATCAGAGGCGGAGGCCCCGCCGCCGCCATAGAGGGTGACATTCCCCAGCGTCGCAGCGGACAGGGTACCATCCGTCTTGCCAAGGTTCACGACGTTATCCGTCGCCTTCCCCGTGCCCTCCGTGTAGCCGCCGTAGATCTCACTGCCACCGCCGAAGGTGCCACTCTCGATATTGATAGTATTGTGGCTCGCCTCGCCGGCGGAGGCCACCGAAAGAGCCGTGTTCTTCGCCAGATACCCGCCATAGAGCTTCGCATTTCCCCCCAGGGTGCCGCCCTGCACGTTGACCGTGTTATAGGCAGCATCTGCGTTCTTCGTGGTGTCAACCGCATCAGGATGCTCCGTATCGTCAGGATTGGCGAGGAGATGGAGGCCCGTCGTATAGCCGGCGTAGCCCGCCCCCGTGATGGCCGCCCCGGTCTTGAGATTCAGCGTATTGTACTGGGAGCCGCCATTTTGCGTCTCCGTATAGCCAGCCCGGGCATAGGTGTAGCTGCCGCCTGCGAGATTCAACTCATTGTGGTTCGTGGTATTGCCATAGGTGGAATGCCCCGCGTAGACCTCTCCTCCCCTCGTTATATTTTCTCCTTTTCCTGCATTCTGGAACCGGTTGCCGCTGATGGTGATGCTTTGCACATTCACCCTTGTCGTACCCGACATATATCCGTCTGCCTGTAAACCAATCTCATAGTCTCCAGTCGTTCCCGCTAGAATCGGGCTATAATTTGCAAAACTGGTTGCATAGTTGGAATAGAGCAGACAAAGCGAAGGATTCGTTACGTTTGCCTTGGCAAGAGAAGCGATCCAGGCGGGAAGCCCCACTACACTGACACCTTTCCAATCAAATGCCGTTTGGTTTCCGTAATAAAGGCTGAACATCGTGGCACCATTTGGAACGCTGTCATCCAGAACAAACCGCAGCTTCTCAAAATTGTGTACATCCCCCGCATTATTTCCTGTTCCTTTGATCTGGAGGACATTTCCTGTCGTTGCATCCTTAGGGGAACTTCCTCCATATAGATGCAAATCATTATACCTGCTAGCTACGTTGCCAGCAAGCGTCACGGTATTGCCTGTTGCATTTCCATTCTTCGACACGCCACCATAGATATAGTCGCCATTATTATTGCCTGTATTTGTGCCCTTCAAGATGACTTCATTGCCAATGGCATCGCCTGCCGGCCCTTCCGCGTAGGCCCCATAGACGGTATTTGTACCATAAGGATTACCGAATACCGCCCCTTCCACAACGAGTGTGTTGTTCGTCACATCATTTCCAATGGTGGAGTGTCCTGCGTACACAAGGCCTCCCCAAATGGAACTTCCTGCATAGTTCTTGTCTGTCGTGTCTGTCGTGTATTTCAGATATGCGTTGCGGATCTGGTTGCGGTCAAAGTAAATCTGGGTGGCCGAGACAGTCGAAGCCGTGGATGTCCCGGTATTCGTCCCAAGCCCGTACTCGTAGTCGCCCGCTGTGCCTGTCACAGGGGATACGCCATAATTATTTAGCGTGAAACCGTAATAGGACTGGAACAGGATGACACGCTTTGCGCCAGGCTCGTCGCTTTTCCAAGTCGCTGCATTCTCCACGCCAATCTTCGTCCAGTCAAAGGCCTGGGAGGAGTTCGTGAAAAACATGATACTGCCGTCGCTCACCTTTTCGCTCAGGACAAAGTTCATCTTTTCAAAGTTTTTGATCCCGCCTGCTATATTATAGTTCCCCGCAATATTAAGCGTGTTCCCCGTCGTATGATCCTTGCTCGCGTCATTACCATCGCCACCGATGAGGATCATACCCGACCAACTGGGACTGTTCATAGCTCCTCTCTGTGCTGTACCGCTCAGTGTGATGATATTGTTGATGGCATCTCCGGAGGCGGACCAGCCGCCAATAAAAGTTATTTTGTCACTGGATTGCCCGTAATAATCTTGGGTCACAGTGCCTATAACAATTTCGTTTCCAGAGGCCGCACCATCCCCCAGTGTATATCCGCCATAATAGTGCAAAGATTGATACGTAGCGACGTTTACCGCCGGGACTGTCAGCTTGTTGCCAACTACATTCCGATGATCTGTCGCGGCAGGAATATCATCCTGATTTGCGATTGCCGTATTTCTCGAGTCCGAGACACTGACATCATAGCCCGTCACATCCTCCGCCTGGGATACCCCACCAGAACATGCATAGGAAATAGCAATAGCCAAAGCGAGCTGCGTTTTTCTTTTCGATGACATCCACCTGCGAATATAAAACAATCCTTTCCAGACAAACGTCCTATATTATCCTTGGTATGAACAGTGAGACCGGGTTTATTATACTCCCATTAGTCCTAGTAGACAAGAAAAATTTCACAGGAAATTATCATAAATTTCCACACCCACCAGTCGTGCATCCGCCCTCTCGCAGACTCCCCCTCCGAAGGGATGTCGAAGAAGCAAGGATATGCCAACGTCCTTGCAACGGGATATTGTGTGCAAAGAGCTGCTGGAGCGGGCATATAAACCGCTGCCATAACGGATACGACAAACGCATATAAATATTGCTTGCAGTACAAGTACACTTTCTATGCTGGAAATGGTATAATAGACGAAAGAAGATTATTTTGCAGGGGGTGTCATCATGAAAAAGCGGTTATCCTGGGATGAAATCAAAAAAAATTTTCCCAACAAATGGGTCGGGCTTTCAGAGGTTGACTGGAAAGATGAGTCAAATGTCCGATCTGCCGTGGTCACCTATGCTGGAGATTCAGATGTGGAGCCCTTGAAGCGCCAGCTTGCCGGCGAGGACATTTACGCAATCTACACGACTCCCGACAATCTCTGTCCGTTAGGAATGTTGGTAAGCAGCAAATGAAACAATTTACCTTGCATCTACGTGAAGACGTGCAGCGTCCCACTGTAATTCTTGCAGAATTCTCCCATCTTCATGCAATGCTGGACACTGGTGCAATCCTCCCCGTATGGGTCACAAAGGAATCCCTGCTCACTGCTTTGGGCGGCATTCCTGTTGCACGAGACTTGCCCTTCGGTGGCTTTGGCGGCATGACAAAGGGAACCCTCTATAAAATTCCGCTCCTGCGAGTAGGAGATTTGATGTTCCCGGAATTTCCCGTTATAGCCTCTCAAATTGATCTGCCCTGCCAGCTTATTCTCAGCGCAACGATGTTCAGCGGCTTGATATATGAGATAGATGATTTTCATCATAAGTTCAACGTGACAATCCCTGATTGTACTTCTTCCATACGAAGGCTTTCCATAGAGGATAGAAACGGTCGATTACACGTTCTCTGTACAAATGAAACCAATTCTGCCCACAATTCTTGATATGATTTTTCCACTAGAAAAGCCGGACGAGAGCCCGTGCGGCGGTCTTTTTCATAGCCTATCGCAAAGGGAACCTCTCGGATGAGGATGTCCATAGAAATCAGAAGGCCCAATTTACCTGGACGCCTCCCGAGAGTCCTTCCCGCTTTCCCTGCCAGTCGGCCACATGCCAGTCGTAGGAGAGACGGCTGTCCTTCGGGGCGAAGCGGTAGGCAAGCTCCACAAGATAGCTCCCGCCATAGAGGGAGGGGCTCGCCGTATCGTAGCCCTGGAAGCTGGCCGTGGCCTTGCCATCAAACTCGAACTCATAGGCGACTCCTGCGCGGATCTCGCTGCGGTCGCTGTCCCTGTGGGTGTAGGAGAGCCCCAACCGAGCGCGGCTGGAGTCCGTCGCGCCGAACTCGTAGGTCTCGCCTGTGCTGAGCGTCGCCTCCGCTGCGCTCTGGCGCGTGTAGAAGTACCTGAGATACACGTCGGTCCTGTCACCTGCCTTGTCTGCAAACGTCCTGCCGAGACCAAGGCTAGTGGAGAAATAGCTGGCACGCTCATCATAGCGCGTATGGATGCCCTCCGCCAGGCTTCCACCGTAGTCGCTCCAGGAGCTGCCGATGCGGATAGCGCTCTCCGCCCAAAGGCCGCTTTCCTGCTCGAAGCGGCCCAGGAGGCCGACACCGAGATAGTTCACGTGACCGCTGCCGTGGGTGCCGTCATCGAGATACGAATCGTAGCTCCCCTTGCCGTATTCCACAAAGGGGCTCAGGAGGAACTTCCCCTCCTGCCGGTCAAATTCCCTTGCCCAGCCTACAGCGAGATTGTAGCCATTCGTATCCACATAGGAGCCGGTATGGGCGCGGAAAAGTCCCTTGTCCATGGCAGCCCAAAGGCTGTAGGAATCCTGCTCCCCCTTTTTCCTGGCTCCGGCCTTCATGCTGTCAAGGCCGGAGCCTGCGAGAAGATCCGAGCCCCGGTTGAGAAAGTCTGCCATGCCGGCACGGGTCTCTGTCAGGGACTTTGTCTTCGCATTGATCCCTGCCTTGAGGACCTTCGCCACCAGCTCATTCCCCCCTTGCTTCATGAGGGAAAATTTATAGAGCAGGGAGATGCCCTGCATGCCAGTGATATCATTCGGCATCGTATCATTCATGGTGAGCTTGCCACCATCCGCCACCTTCATGAGATGGATGACATCCTCTCCTGTGAGGGCCCTCGCCTGGCCCTGGATTCCCACGCCCACATGGAGGTTCGTGATATCCTTTGCGCTGGCATCGAGCTGCAGGAGCGCCGGTGTCGTGCTGGATACATCCTCCCCCAGATAGAAGTGAAGTCTTTCCACATGGTCGAAGTCCTGAATGCGGGAGGTTGGATTCTTTGCATTGTAGTACACAGCAAGGGTATTGCCCCTGCTGCCCGCCGTGCCACCGGACACAACTCCATTGACAGTGGCGCCGCTGAGAGCGATGGTGTTCCTCTCTGTCACAGCACCGCTGCCGCCAACTATCGTTCCGTTGACGATAGCATCTTCGATGCGGACAAGGTTTCCCGAGGCGCTCTTTGCTGCTCTTGCACCGTAAATACTGGCATTCACGGACGTGCCACCAGTGATATTGACGATATTCCCCGTTGCGTTGCCCGTGCCCGTCGCATAGCCGCCGTAGATTTCATTTCCCCCGTCAAAGGTGCCGCCTGTGATCGTAACGATATTTCCCAGGGCATTGCCTGTGCCCTTCGTATAGCCCGCAAAGAGCTTCGCGCCATTCGCAAAGGTTCCGCTTTCCACATGGATGGCGTTTCCTTCCGCATTCCCTGCGTTTGCCGGATTGGCGATATAGCCCCCATACAGGGCCCCATTCGCTCCTAGCGTGCCGCCCTGCACATGGATGGTATTGTAGGCAGCATCCGCATTCTTCGTGGTATCGACAACATCCGGATTCTCCGAAGCATAGGGATTTGCGAGGATGTGGAGTCCCGTTGTGAAGCCAGCGTAGCCCGCGCCCGTTATGGTTGCGCCGGTCTTGAGGTTCAGCGTGTTGTACATGGAGCCGCCATTTTGTGCATCCGTATAGCCCGCCCGGGCATAGGCATGGCTGCCACCGGCGAGATTCAGCTCATTATGGTTCGTCGTATTGCCATAGGTGGAGAGGCCCGCGTATGTATTGCGGGGGCCCGTGCCAGCTACCGTCACATCCATGCCCTTGCCCGCATTTTGAAAGCGATTGCCGCCCAATGTGAGCTTCGTGGCCTTCATCGTCGTCCCTGATAGGGTCCCGCTCGCCTGGATGCCGAACTCATAGTCCCCCGCATCTCCCGAAAAGGTCGGGCTATAGTTCGCAAAGCTAGTGATGCGGGTGCCGCCATCATAAAGGCAGAGGGCAGGAGAGCCCACCCCAGTCCTAGCCAGAACGTTTGCCCAGTCCGAAAAGCCTGTGACACTGACATTCTTCCAATCAAAGTCCTGCAGCGCATAATAGGTCGAAAGCATCGTGGAACCATTGGCGAGGGTGGGATCCAGGACAAACCGCAGGCGTTCAAAGCGGTCTGCGGACTTTATGCGGTTGTTTTGCCCCTTGATCTGGAGCACATTCCCGGACACGGCATCCACATTGCTCTCTCCGCCATAGACGCTGAGGTCGTTGCGCGATACATTGCCCGCCAGCGTGACGATGTTTTCCGTCGCCTTTCCATAGAGCGAGATTCCCCCGTATACCTGGTTTCCGCTGCCATTGTTGCCAGAGGTATTCTTCAGGATGACCTCGTTACCCGTCACATCCCCCGCGGCTCCTTCTCCGTAGCCGCCGGCAAAGGTGTAGCCACGGCTTACTGGCACCATCGTCCCTTCGAGGGACAGGGTGTTATTCGTCACTGTATTTCCTAAGGTGGAAAGGCCAGCATAAATCAAGTCGCGACCCAGATACTGCCGCCGCACAGCAGGCAGAACATGCCCCGTCGCCGTCGTATCCGAGGCATCGGATGTGTAGCTCACATGGACATTCCGAAACTGGTTCTTGTCGTAGTAGAGCTCAGATGCCGTAACCGTGGAAGCCGTCGGGGTTTTTGTATTTGTCGTGATGCCATACTCCCAGTCGCCCTGCACACCATTTGACGCAGAGCTTCCGTAGTGGTTGAGCGTAATGGACACGCCATTATAGAGCTTGACGCGCTTTTCGCCATCAAACCCATTCCCCCAGTCCGCCGGGGCCTCGACGCTGACCTTGTCCCAGTCGAAATCCTGGACATGCCCATCGGTATTCTGAAGCATCATATCTCCGTTCACGATAGTATCATCCAGGAAAAACTTCAGCTTTTCAAAATTCAAGATTTCACGGGCACCATTCATCTTTCCCATGACCTGAAGCGTATTGCCCGTGACATCATCTTTGTCCGCAGCCGACTTTCCTCCATAGAGATGCAGGTAATACCCCACATCGCTTCCGGGTCTTCCCTTGCTTTCCGCCCCCTTCAGCGTGATGGTGTTCCCCGTCGCCTCTCCGTACTCCGAGTAACCGCCATAGACGAACACGACGCCATTTGCGTTGCCTGTCTTTACGTTTTTCAGGATGACTTCATTACCCGTGGCATTGCCCGTCGCTCCGAGGGCTGCACCGCCGCGGAAATCCCAACCGGAGCCGGTCAGATTATACCCCTCCAGCGTCAGCTTGTTGTTGGAGGCCGTATTCCCGAGCGTCGATTTGCCTGCGTAGATGGTCTTCAAAGATAGCGTGTGCCCTGTCGCCGTGTCATCCGTGGAATCCGACGTGTACCGCACCACCGCATTTTGGAACTGGGTCTTGTCATAGTAGATCTCAGATGCCGTAACCGTGGAAGCCGTCGGGGTCTTTGTATTCGTCGTGATGCCATACTCCCAGTCCCCCTGGGTGCCGCTCAGGGCAGAGGGACTGTAGTTCGTAAGGGTCAAGGACACGCCGGTATACAGCTTGACATGCTTCGCGAGGGGCGAGTCGTTTCCCCAGTCCTCTGGCACCTCCACAAGGATCTTGTTCCAATCAAAGGACTGGACCTGTCCCGGCCCCTGGTCAGCCTGGAGCATCATGTCCCCATCTGCCACTCTGTCGTCCAGGACAAACTTCAGGTATTCAAAGTTCTGGATCGACCGGGCGCCGTTCATCTTGCCCTCGACCTGGAGCGTATTCCCTGTGACAGCATCCTTCCCTGCAGCCGCGCTTCCCCCGAAGAGATAGAGATTATAGCCCACTTTCGAGCCCGGACGATCTTTGGCATCCGTTCCTGCCAGGATGATGGTATTGTGCGTCGCGTCACCGCCTGCGGACTTGCCTCCATAGACGTTTACGTGGCCATTTGCATTTGGCGTGCGTATATTGTTCAGGACGACCTGATTCCAGGTCGCATCCCCCAGCGTCCCCAGTGCCATGCCGCCGTAGATGTTGTACCCTCGCTTCATGTCAAAGCCGATGATGGTCAGCTTGTTGTGCGTCACCATCCTGCCATCTGTCGATTTCCCGGCATAGATATCCCCGGAGGGCAGAGTGTTGCCCGTCGCCGCCGGATCCGTCGTGTCGGTCGTGTACTTCACATCTGCATTTTCAGCCACATCGCTGGCACAGGTAACAGGCGAAGCAAAAAAAGACACAAGTCCTCCGCAGGAAAGCGCAATCGCTCCAGCAAGCTGTGCCCTCTTCCTTGATGACCTCCACCTATGCATACAAAACAATCCCTTCGAGAGAAACGTCCTATACTATCCGTGTAATTATAATAGAATTAAATCCATTATATCCCGTTTCACCTCAACAGGCAAGGAAGATTTCCTGCAAAAATCCCGCTTAGAGACAGGTTTTCCTGTCTCCAAGCGGGAGTATAGCTAAAAGCAATCAAATCAAGCCAAAAGACACAATCGAGCCGAACATCACCAGATATAGGCGGATCATGCTCTAGCACCGCATTCCTGCGCCCTTGCGGACGTAGAAGAACCAGGTGATGAAGATGGTGATCACCGTAAAGGCAATCAGGATGTAGAAGGCCATGGACACATTGCCGAAGGAGGCGTAGGCCCAGCCGAAGATCTTCGGGATCAGGAAGGCGCCGTAGGCACCGATGGCTGCCGTGAAGCCTGTCACCAGGGACGCATGGACGGGATTGTCGAAGATGTAGGGAATCATCCGGAAGGATGCGCCATTGACGAAGCCCGTCATGAGGAAGAGCAGCAGGAAGGAGCCGAAGAACAGGGCGAACCTGTGGGTCTGGATGCCGATGAGCACCAGGACGCAGGCCGCCAGCATGATGATGAGGGACACCAGCGTCACCTTTGAGCCGCTGTCCAGCTTGTCCGCCAGCCAGCCGCCCACGGGGCGGATGCCCGCACCGATGAAGGGGCCGAGGAAGGCCGCATAGGCGAAGGACACCTCAGGGAACTCCTTGCTGACGAGGAGCGCCAGGGCCGCGCTATAGCCGATGAAGGAGCCGAAGCCGCAGGTGTAGATCCAGGTCATGAGCCAGGTGTGCTTGTTGCCGAAGATGGAGAACATGCTCTTCGGGCTCTGCTTCGGGATGGGCAGGTTGTCCATGAAGAGATAGATGAGGGCCAGCGTCACGACGATGAGGGCCACCCAGAAGTAGCAGATGCTCTGGAGATAGACCTCCTTGCCCGCCGCCGTCACCAGGGGCGGCCCGAAGAGGCCGCCGAAGCTGGTGCCGAGGAGGAAGGGTGCCGTCAGGTAGATGAGGGATACGCCCAGGTTTCCCACACCCGCATTGATGCCGAGGCCGAGGCCCTTCTGGGATTTCGGGAAGAAGAAGCCGATGTTTGCCATGGAGGCGGAGAAGTTCGCCCCCGCAAGGCCGAGAAGGGCCACGATCCAGAAGAGGGTGTCGTAGGAGGTGGATGTATCTTGCAGGGCGCTTCCCAGGAGCACGAGGGGCAGGATGAGGATGGCCGTGCAGATCAGCGTGAAGTTCTTCCCGCCCACGAGGCTCGGCATGTAGGTATAGACGAGGCGGCCCGTGGCGCCCACGAGGCCCGGCAGGGCTGCCAGGGTGAATATCTCATGGTCGCTGAAGTGGAAGCCCACCTGATTGAGCTGGGCGGCCACCGTGGCCCAGAGGGTCCACACCACGAAGGAGAGCACCAGGGCCCAGGTGCTCGTCCAAAGATTCTGCTTGGCGATATGCTCGCCATATTTCTCCCAGAAGGCCTTGTCCTCCGGGTTCCAATGGGCAATGATTTCCTTGCGGGTAGGATTGGGGCCCAGCTGGGAGACAGCATTTTTCTCAGACAAATATGTTCACTCCTTTCCCTTCCACAGTCTTATTTCTTGCGATAGACAATGGGACTGCGGAAGAAGTAGGTAAAGGGAAAGCTCAGGCAATGGACGAGGCGGGTGAAGGGGAAGATGAAGGCCGTGATCATCCACATCATCATGTGCAGGCGAAATACCGGCGGCACCGTCTCCATGAGGCTGATATCCGGCGAGAAGGCCAGAATCGAGCGGAACCAGGGAGAAATGGTGGTGCGGTAGTCAAAGGCCCCCGGGATATTCAGAAGCGTCCCGGCAAAGCCCGACACAATCGTCAGGAACAGCACGAGGTAGAGCACCCGGTCCATCTGGGAGGTGTTGACCTGCATCCTGTCCTTTCCAAAGCGGCGCACCATGAGAAGCAGGAAGCCCCCGAGAAAGAGGATGCCCGCGGGAATGCCGCCCGCGAGGGCGATCATGTGGTAGACATGCTCGTCGATGCCCGCCGCCTCCGTGAAGTACTTCGGAATCAGAATGCCGATGACATGGCCGCCAAAGGCCATGAGGAGGCCCAGGTGGAACATGGGCCCGGCGTACTTCAGGCTGCTCTTTTCCAAGAACTCGCTGGACTTCGAGGTCCAGCCCCGCTCAAACTTCCAGTAGCGGAAGGCCGTGCCGAAGATGAGCATAAAGAGGGCGATATAGGGAAGGACGCCCCAGATAAAGAATTTCATACGGCTTCCTCCAATCTTGCCGCCTGGGTAAGAATCACATCCATGAGGAACGCATAGGCGAGCTTCGCCTCGATAAAGCGATCCCGGAGAAGCTCCACCTTCGGCTTGATGGCCGCAAGCACCTGCCGGGACTCTGCGGGCTCTGCTGCCGCTGCCAGCTCCAGAAGGGCCGGCAGGTAGTCCGGGAGCTCCTCGTCCACGTCAAAGCCATTGTCGAGGAAGAGCACCTTGTACTCGTGGAGCTCCTCCGCCTGCTTGCCGAAGTCCGTCCTGTTGTGGGTGGAGAGATAGAGATTCGTGTTCTGGGAGAACTCGAAGGTGCGGACGTAGAGCTCCTCGTACTCCGCGGGCGTCATATCCGCCACGTAGTCAAAGAATTCCTCGAGCACCTGCTTCTCCTGGGGAGCAGCGACCTCCTCCACCGCCGTGCGGTAGGTGGAAAAATTCTTCCACCACTCCTCATCCGGGTATTCCAGGAGGTAGCTCACCAGCATGAGCACATTCTTGTAATCATCCATAAGAGCCTCCTAGCACCCGCCGGGGCAGCTGTAGCCGGCGCTTCCCTGGAGGAAGCGGCGATCCTCATGGCTCTTGTCCTGGATGCCCGCTGGCAGGACGATGCGGTCCTTGCGCTTGGCGATGGCCAGCAGCCGATACATGGCCTCATACTGGTCTCCCGCGAGGGGCAGCTTCGGCGGCTCCTCCTCCGTCAGCTTCGACCGCATGTAGGTGCGGATCTCGAGAAGCCGAGCCAGAGACTGGCGCACAGGCCCCTCGTCCCCTGCGGAGAACAGGGAGGCCAGATAGGCCACGGGGATGCGCATTTCCTCTGCATCCGGCAGATAGGTCGCCGCCTCCACCTCTTTGATGATGGGAGAAAGGGGCGGGATATACCAGACCATGGGGAGCGTGCGGAACTCGGGATGAAGCGGCAGAGCCAGGTCCCACTCCTTGACGATCTTGTAAATCGGGGAGCGCTCTGCGGCGTGAATAAAGGCATCGGGGATGCCCGCCTCCTTTGCCGCCTTCTGGACCTCCGGGTCCTTCGGGTCCAGGATGATGTCCTTGACCTTCCGGTACACGTCCTTTTCCTCGGCGCTTGCCGCCTCGGTCACCCGGTCCATGTCGTAGAGCAGGATGCCGTTGTAGCGGATGCGGCCCGGGCAGGTGTCGGTGCAGACCGTCGGCAGGCCGTCCTCCACCCTCGGGTAGCAGAAGACGCACTTCTCTGCCTTGTTCGTCTTCCAGTTGTAGTAGATCTTCTTGTAGGGGCAAGCTGGCACGCAGTGGCGCCAGCCCCGACACACATCCTGGGAAATGAGGACGACGCCGTCCTCATCCCGCTTGTAGATGGCACCGGAGGGGCAGGCCGCCACGCAGGCCGGATTCAGGCAGTGGTTGCAGAGGCGAGGCAGGTACTTCATGAAGAGGTCCTGGTACTCCACGGCAATCTTCTGCCCCATATTCTTGAGGTTCACATCCTGCCGGGAGGTCTCCGGGCTGGCCAGGTCATCCTCCCAGTTGGGCCCCCACTTGATATCCATGCGCTTCTGGGTGATGAGGGACCGGGGACGGGCCACCGGCTGATGGTTCTTCCGCTTCGTGTGGATGAGGGTCTCATAGTCGTAGGTCCAGGGCTCGTAGTAGTCGTCCAGCTCCGGCTGGTCGGGATGGTAGAAGAGCTTCAGGAGGCGGATGGCCTTGTTGCTGCCGGAGCGGAGCGCCAGCTCGCCGTTTTCGACCTTCCAGCCCCCCTTCCACTTCTCCTGGTCCTCCCAGTTCTTCGGATAGCCGATGCCGGGCTTTGTCTCCACATTGTTGAAATACATATATTCCGCGCCGGGACGGTTCGTCCAGACGTTCTTGCACGTGATCGAGCACGTGTGGCAGCCGAGGCATTTATCCAGGTTCATCACCATGGAGACTTGTGCTTTAATCCTCAAGCCAATCCACCTCCTCCATCTTCCGGGCCACCACGTAGGTGTCGCGCTGGTTGCCCGTGGGTCCGTAGTAGTTAAAGCCGTAGCTGAGCTGTCCGTAGCCGCCGATCATGTGGGTCGGCTTCATGAGAATGTGCGTCGGCGTGTTGTGGGTGCCGGCGCGGGTCTTCGTGATACTGGAGCCCGGCACATTGATATGGCGGTCCTGGGCGTGGTACATGTAGCAGCCCCCCCTCGGAAGCCGCGGGCTCGTGACAGCCCGGGAGGCCACGACGCCATTGCGGTTGTAGAGCTCCACCCAGTCATTGTCCTTCACGCCGATCTCCGCCGCATCCTTTTCATTGAACCAGACGGTCTGGCCGCCCCGGAACAGCGTCAGCATCTGCTGGCTGTCGAAGTACATGCTGTGGGTGCTCCACTTGTTGTGGGGCGTCAGGTATTTCAGCGTGATTTCCTTCGTGCCCCCCAAGAGATTCTTGATGGGGCGGAACTCCAGGATGGGCCGGTAAAGGGCCATGGACTCGCCCCACTCCCGCATCATCTCATGGTCGAGATAGAAGGACTGGCGCCCTGTGACCGTGCGGAAGGGCATGCCCTGCTCGATGCTTGTGGTAAAGGGCGTATAGCGGCGGTTATTGTTGCTGCCGGTGCCGGAGGGAGCCGTGATGGTCTCCCGGGGCTGGACGGCGATATCCTCGAAGGTGAAGTGCTCGTTTTCCCGGCTCTTGGCGAGCTCCGTGAGCCCCTCGATGCCGGTCTTTGCCTCCATGGACTTCCAGGCCCTTACAGCTGCCTTGCCATTCGTCGTGGTGGACAGGCTCAGCACCGCATCGCAGGCCTGCTTTGCCTCGTAGATGGAGGGCATGCCGTAGGAGATAAGAGACTTGTCCTCGATGACGCCGTTCCTATCCTTGAGCTCCGCGTAGATATCGTCGGACTTCCAGCCGGCGCCGCGGGTGCCCATGCCCTTCTCCACGTTGGGGCCCAGGGCAATCCACTTGTCGTAGATCTTCGTGTAGTCCCGCTCGATATGGACGATCTGGGGCATGGTCTTGCCGGGGATGGGCTCGCACTCTCCCTTGCTCCAGTCCACCACCTTGCCCTCGGGCTGGGCCGTCTCCCCTTCGCTGTCGTGGCCGATGGGCACGGCGAAGACGTCCTGATAGGGCTTCATATCCGCTTCCTTCGCCACAGTGGAGACCGCCTTGGCAAGGGCCCGGAAGATATCCCAGTCGGACTTGGCCTCCCAAAGGGGATCGACCGCCGGCTGGAAGGGATGGACGAAGGGGTGCATGTCCGTGGAGGAGAGATCGTGCTTCTCGTACCAGGTGGCCGTGGGCAGCACGATATCCGAGTAGAGGGCCGTGCCCGCCATGCGGAAGTCGATGTCTATGACGAGATCCACCTTGCCCTCTGCGGCACCGCCGGGCTTCTCAATTTCCGACTTGTCCCGCCACTTGATTTCCTGGGGATGATCCTCCCGCTCCTCCTCAGAAAAGAGGGTGCTCTCCGTGCCTAAGAGGTACTTCAGGAAGTACTCCTGACCCTTGGAGGAGGAGGTGATGAGGTTGACGCGCCACAGGAAGAGATTCCGCGGGAAGTTTACCGGATTGTCCGGATCCTCCACGGAAAACTCCAGGCTCTTTTCCTTCAGGCTCTTTGCCACGTGGGCGCGGATGCCGTCGATACCCTCAGCTCCCGCCGCCTTTGCCTCGTCAAAGAGGGTCTGGCCGCTCTTGTTGAAGTTCGGATAGGAGGGCAGCCAGCCCAGGCGGGCCGCCAGCACATTGTAGTCGCCGGGATGGCGATAGCGGGGCTCCTCCGTGGGAGCGGCGACAGTGCGGGAGTCGATCTCGTCACTGCGCCACTGATCCGTGGCGAAATAATAGAAGGAGGTGCTGTTCTGGAGCTTCGGCGCTGCCTGCCAGTCCGTGCCGGTCATGACCTTCTGCCAGCCCTCGCTGGGGCGCAGCTTCTCCTGGCCCACATAGTGGGCCCAGCCGCCGCCATTCTTGCCCTCGCAGCCCATGAACATCAGGAGGTTCAGGATCGTGCGATACACCATGTCCGCATGGAACCAGTGGTTGATGCCGCCGCCCATGATGACCATGGTCTTGCCCTTCGTCTTGATGGCGTTGTCCGCCATTTCCCGGGCCATGTGGATGGCGAGCTCGGGCTTTACGCCGGTGAACTTCTCCTGCCAGGCAGGCGTATAGGGCTTGTCCTCCTCGTAGGAGGACGCCGCCTCGCCACCGAGGCCCACGTCAATGCCGTAGTTGGCAATCGTCATATCGTAGACGGTGGTGACGAATTTCTCCCCTGCCGCCGTCTTGATCTTCTTCACCGGGATGGCCCGAGTGAGCTTTCCCTCGTGGTCGTTGCCGAAATAGGGAAGCTCCACCGTCACCACGTCGTCCCGATCCTCCAGGATGGAGAGCTTCGGCGTGATGGCCTCCCCCGTGTCGCTGTCCTCAGAGCGCAGGTTCCACTTTTCCTGACGGTCCCAGCGGTCCCCCATGGTGCCATTGGGTACCACGAGCTTGCCGGATTTCTCGTCAATGACGTAGTACTTGAAGTCCGCGTGCTTCTCGTCGATGCCCATGTCCTTCTTATTGAGGAAGCGGCCCAGCTTATAGCCGTCCTTTTCCTTTTCCACCAGCACGAGGAAGGGGAAGTCCGTGAAGCGGCGCACGTAATCCTCGAAGAAGGGGGTGCGCTTCTCCACGTAGTATTCCTTCAGGATCACATGGCCGAGGGCCATGGCGTAGGCCGAGTCGCTGCCCGTCTTCAGGTTGATCCAGGCGTCCGCCACCGTGGTGGACTCGGCATAGTCCGGCGCCACGGAGACCACCTTTGTGCCCCGATAGCGGGCTTCGATGAGGAAGTGGGCATCCGGCGTGCGGGTCAGGGGCACATTGGAGCCCCAGGTGATGATGTAGCCAGAGTTGTACCAGTCGCTGGACTCGGGCACGTCCGTCTGGTCGCCCCAGATCTGGGGGCTGGCCGGCGGGAGATCTGCGTACCAGTCGTAGAAGGACAGGCCCACGCCGCCCATGAGGTTCATGAAGCGGATGCCCGAGGCATAGGACAGCATGGACATGGCGGGGATGACGGAGAAGCCGAAGTTCCGGTCCGGGCCATACTTCTGCACCGTGTAGAGGGTGGAGGCAGCGATGAGCTCCGTCACCTCGTCCCAGGTGGTGCGGACGAATCCGCCCATGCCCCGGGCCTCCTTGTAGAGCTTCTTCTTCGCCGGGTCATCAGCGATGCTCTGCCAGGCCTCCATAGCCGTCTTGTGGCTCTTGCGGGCCTCCCGCCAGAGCTTTGCCAGCTCGCCCCGCATATAGGGGTGCTTGATGCGATGGGGGCTGTAGAGATACCAGGAGAAGGATGCGCCACGGGGGCAACCACGGGGCTCGAAATCCGGCATATTCGGATCCGTCTCCGGGTATCTGGTTTCCTGGTTCTCCCAGGTGACGAGGCCATTCTTCACATGGATGTTCCAGCAGCAGGAGCCGGTGCAGTTGACCCCATGGGTGGAGTGGACCGTCTTGTCAAAGGACCAGCGATCCCGATACATGTTCTCCCAATCCCGGCCCCCATGGCTCAGCTGCTGATGGCCGTCCTTTCCGCGCCTGTCGGGCACGAGGTATTTGAATTTTGAAAAAAACGCCAACAGACATTCTCCTTTCCCTTTTCGGCGAGATAATACACTTTTCAGTCTTTTTATTATATCATAAGAATATGTAGGAGAGTCGTTGCAGATGTGACAGAATCACAGATAGATTTCAAAAAATATTTCTTGATGTTTTCCCTCACAAGCGGTATACTAAAGGTGCATGAAATCAGTATGATGTACCGTCATATCTGCACCGAAAAAGCCCCAACAGCTTGGTCAGCCGTTGGGGCTTTTTGGTGTGCCTAGGTTGGTTGGTCAGACCACTTCGGCACAAAGATAGATTACTGCTGTCGGCGGATTCGATCGTAGAGATAGCTCGCTACAAGACTTGCCGCTACACCTACGACAAATGAAATCAGTATTTCCGACATAACCGCACCTCCCTCCCGTCGCCGGATTTTGAGGGTACGACAGCAGAAAAATTATATCATGCAGTTATAGCGAATACCAGAAAATCTTTACCGCCGAAAGGTTCCGCTCTTGCCGCCGGTCTTTTCCTCCAGATGGATAGCGCTGAGCTCCATGCGCTTGTCCACCGCCTTCAGCATATCGTAGATGGTGAGGAGCGTCACGCTCACCGCGTGGAGGGCCTCCATCTCGACGCCGGTGACGCCCCGGGTCTTGACCCTCGCCCTTGCCGTGACGGTGCGGGTCTCCGCCTCCTGCTCGAAGTCGATGCTGCACTTGGCGAGGGGCAGCGGGTGGCACAGCGGGATGGCCTCGCTGGTGCGCTTCGCTGCCATGATGCCCGCGATGCGGGCGCCCCCCAGCACGTCCCCCTTCTTCGATGTGCCTTTTGACAGAGCCTCATAGGCCGCCTCGTTCATGGTGATCCTGCCGCTGGCGATGGCCTCCCGGTCCGTCTCCCGCTTCCCGCTCACGTCCACCATGATGGCCTCTCCCGCCTCATTGAAGTGGGTCAGTTTCTTTTCCTGTTCCATACTATCCCCCATGAGGAAGCAGGCCAGACGCTCTGCTGCCTCCAAATCATTCAAGTCATAGACGGCAAGGTCATTTCCCTGAGCCTCCCGCACCACCTCTGCCCCCTCGCCGCCGGCGAAGAGGGCCACCACAGCCTCGCCAGTCATGGGCTCGCCCTTCCCCCGCCAAAGGGAGAACGCCGGGCAGGTGCCATGGGTGCGGCTCTCCGTGAGGATCAGGTCGACCCCCTGGAAATTCTGGGCCACAGCCGCCAGTGGCAGTCGCTCCTCTGTCCGCTCCTCCAGCATCCAGCCCTTTGGCGACACAATGGCGACGCCCGTCGCCCCCGCCGCCGTAAAGCGGGCCGTGTCCTTTCCCTCCACATCGAGGGAGAAGCCGTGGGCGTCGCTCTTGATCGCTGCAACCCGAAGGCCTCGTCGACTGAGCCTTGCTATGAGCTTCTCGAGGAAGGTGGTCTTCCCCGTGCCGGAGGCAGGGGCCACGATGGAGAGCACCGACGTCCTTCGTCCCTCGTTTGCCAGCCGCCCCCGGGCCAGCCGGGCATCCGCTGGCGTATTGACATTGAAGAAAAACTCCTCCGGCAGATCCACCAAAGCTGGTGCCTTTACGATCTGGGCGAGCTTCCGCTCCCCCGAGGCCAAAGCCTCCTCAAAGCGCGAGGCCAGTCCCTTGCGGTAGAGCCCCGCCAGCATTTGCCGTCGTCCGCCCGTCACGGGGATAATGGCCTCCGCCTCCCCCCGATGGGCGAGGAGCTTTTCGAGAACCGTAAAGGAAAAAAGGGGCATATCGCAGGATAGGGCAAAGCCCCACCCCTGCTCCATGGCCGAGAGCCCCTGGCGAAGCCCTTCCGCCGGCCCCTGGCCCTTCCGCTCATCCACTAGAATGGTATAGCCATGGCGCTGAGCCAGCTCTCGAAGGGGCTCCGTCGCCGCCTCCACGCAGAGGAACCGCTCCCCGAAGGGGTGGTCCGCCGCCTTTTTCAGCAATCGCTCCAAAAGCGTCTCGCCGCCAAGGGTCAGGAACCGCTTGTCCTCCCCCATGCGGCAGGATCTGCCGCCAGCGATAAGAAGCAGGGCGATCTCCCTCATCTTCTCGCGCATTCGCTCGTCTCCCCCCGCAGGATATCGATGCCGTGCCTTAGCGTCGGCAGGATGAAGCCCAGACACTCCCGCACCGCCTTCGGACTGCCGGGGAGGTTCACGATGAGGGTGCGCTTCGCGAGCCCCGCTGTCGCCCGGCTCAGCATGGCCCGGGGCGTGATTTCGAGGGACTTTGCCCGCATGGCCTCGGCGATGCCCGGCGCCATGCGATCGCAGACCGCCGCCGTCGCCTCCGGCGTCACATCCCGCATGGAAAAGCCCGTGCCTCCGGTGGTGAGGACGAGGGCGATGCCCCTGTCGGCAAAGCCCCGCATGGCCGCCTCCAGCTCCGCCTGCTCATCCGGCAGGATAATGCGCTCGGCGATATCGTAGCCCGCCTCTTTCAGGAGCCGCTCCACCTCGTCACCGCTCACGTCCTCCCGCTCGCCCTTCGAGCCCTTGTCGCTGGCGGTGATGATGGCAGCGTCCAGGGGGAGCCTCTCCGTAAAGAGGGAGAGCTCATCCCCCACTCTCAGCGTGCCGCCCCGCAGCACCCGGCCAAAGACGCCCTCCCGGGGCATGATGCAGTCCCCCACCTGCTGGAAGATGGCGCAGCCATTATGGCACTTCTTGCCGATCTGGGTGATCTCAAAGACCACATCCCCGGCCCGTAGCCGCGTGCCCACGGGAAGCTCCTTGAAGCGGAAGCCATCGGCCACGATGTTCTCCCCGAAGGCGCCGAACTCCACCTTGGCTCCCCGCTCCCGGAAGTCCTCGATTTCCCCGAGGCCCAGGAAGCTCACCTGGCGATGCCAGCGACCCGCATGGGCGTCCCCCTCGATGCCGTGCTCCACGATAAAGTGCACCTCCGGCACCGGGGTCTTCAGCGTCCCCTTTTTCTCACTGGTGCACAGCGCGTGAATCTTTCCCATATTAGCCTCCCACCTCATACATGGCACGGCTATCCTCTGCCCCGTGCCCGGCAAAATCATGGGCCCGGGGCTTTCGCTGCACCGCGTCCAAAATAGCATTTCGTATTTCCCCATCGTCTGCCCCGCCCCGCAGGAGCGCCCGCAGGTCGATTCCAATGGGCGACGCCAGGCAGAGCTTCAAAAAGCCCTCGGAGGTCAGCCGGAGCCGGTTGCAGGAGCTGCAAAAGGTATGCTCCATGGCTCCGATAAAGCCAAGCCGCCCGCGAAAGCCATTAGCGTGGTAGATCTCTGCCGGCCCGTCAAGGATTCCATGGGCCAGTGGCTGCAGGGGCCCAAAGGCCTCCGCAAGCTGCGATCGCACCTCGGCGAGCGAGATTCCCTCCAGCCCCGCGTCCTTTGCCACGCCGATGGGCATGAGCTCGATGTAGCGCACATCGATGGGCCCCGCCTCCGCGAGGCGGGCCAGAGGCACAAGATCCTCCCCATTGATGCCGCGGATTGGCACCACGTTTATCTTGATGCGGGGAATGCCCGCCTCGATTGCCGACTGGAGCCCGGCACGGATCCCGGCGAGGCCCGGCCGGCGGCTGATATGGGCGAAGGTCTCCTCCCGCAGCGTGTCGAGGCTCATATTGACCCCGTTCACGCCCGCCTCTGCCAATGCCTTCGCGTATTTTCCCAGCAGCACGCCGTTCGTGGTGATGGCGAGATCCTCGATGCCCTCTATCGCGTGAAGCCGCGCCGCCAGCTCCACGGCTCCCGGCCGCACGAGGGGCTCGCCGCCGGTGAGCCGCACCTTCCGCACGCCGAGGCCCGCAAAGATTTTCACGAGCCGCTCGATTTCCTCATAGCGCAGGATATCCCCGTGAGTGCACTTCGGCACGCCCTCTGCGGGCATGCAGTAGCGGCAGCGGAGGTTGCACCGATCCGTCAGGGAGATGCGCAGGTAGGTGAGCTGTCTGTCAAAGCAATCAATCATAGTCCATCAGAAGCACAGCCTCTGCCTCCGCTCCCACCTGTAGCGGGCCCGTCTCTGCGGGAATGTCGAGAAAGGCATTGCAGCCCACCGCCGAAAAGAGCGTGCCGGAGGCGTGCTGGTCGGGAAGGCTCGCCTCACTCCCCTCCACCCGGGCCCGGATAAAGCGGCGGCCCCGGCTCTCCTTCGGAAAGCTGTCCCGGAGCACCACGTGGCGGCGAGGAAGCGCCGTCACCTGGCAGCCCTCAAAGGCTCTAAGCACCGGTCGCGCCATGAGCTCGAAGGTAGCAAAGGCGGCAAAGGGATTGCCCGAGAGGGCTATGCCAAGCTTCCCGTCCGGCATGGCATAACCGATGGCAGGTGCCCCCGGCTTCATGCAGACCCGCCAGAAGATGCGCTCTGCCCCAAGGGCTGGCACCACCTGGTGCATGATGTCCTTCTTCCCCACGGAGACGCCTCCAGTGGTCAGCAGGATATCCGCCTCCACCTCCCGCAGCACGTGGGCTGCCTTCGCCGGGTCGTCCGGCAGGATGCCGAGGAGCACCGGAGAAAAGCCCAGCTCCTTGAGCCGTCCCGCCACGAGGTAGAGGTTGCTGTTGTAGATTTTGCCGGGAGCTAGGGCTTCCCCCGGTGCTGCCAGCTCATCCCCCGTGCTGGCGAGGGCCACCCGGGGGCGCACGTAGACCGAGGCTTTCTCGTAGCCCTGGCTGGCGAGCACTGCCACGGCACTTGCCGTGTACCGGGTTCCCCTTTCCACCAGGCGCACGCCCCGCTTCACGTCCTCCCCTGCAAAGCAGTAGTTCTCATGATGGCCCAGAGCGTAGGGCAGGGAGATGGACTGCCCGTCCGGGGAAAGGGTCACGTCCTCCTGCCGCACGACGGCATCCGTCCCCTCAGGCATGGCCGCCCCCGTCATGACCCGGACGCAGCAGCCTGTTGGCACCGCCTCCTCGAAGAAGGCACCAGCACATTCCTCCCCTATGACAGAGAGCCGTACAGGCTCATCTGCCGTCGCCCCCGTTGTATCGGCAGAGCGCAGGGCGTAGCCATCGAGGGGGGAGCGATCAAAGGGAGGATTGTCCATCCGGGCAAACACGTCCTCTGCCGCCACCCGTCCCAGGAGGGAGAGGAGCGGCAGCTCCTCCGTCTGAGGGGCATGCACCCGCTTGATGAGGGCGGCGACGGCCGTTTCCAGTGTTATATCCTGCATGGTATCACTTCCCGAATGGACAAATTGGATAATGGCAGACCCTGCAGCGCATGCAGAAGCCCCCGACCCCCAGGCCGCGGATATCCCGGCGCGAGAGGGGGATGCCCGCCACGAGGCGCGGCAGCACAATGTCGAATATGGTGGCGGGGTCGTGCATGACGCAGCCCGGCAGGCCGAGGATAGGGACGGTTTTCCCGTCGCGATTCAGATAGGACAGAAGGAACATGGCCCCCGGCAGCACAGGCGTGCCGTAGGTGATGATTTTTGCGCCCGTAGCGCGGATGGCAGCCGGCGTCCGGTCGTCCGGATCCACGCTCATGCCGCCGGTGCAGAGGATCATATCCATGCCCTCCGCGAGAAGCTCCTCTATGGCGGCAAGTGTATGCTCCTTCGCATCGTCCGATAGGCGATGGCCGTCGATCTGGAGGCCAAAGGGCTTGAGCTTTGCGGCGATAACAGGGGTGAAGGTGTCCTTGATGAGGCCGTGGGCCACCTCGGAGCCGGTGGTGACTACGCCCACCTTGAATTTCTGATAGGGCACCACCTGAAGGAGCGGCGTACTGCCTGCAGACCTCTTTGCCTCCTCCATTTTCTCCCGGTCAATGGTCAGAGGGATGACCCGCATGCCGGCGAGCTTCTGCCCTGCCTTGACGGGCATGTTGTTGGCAATGGTCGCGACGCACATGTCCTCGAGGTCGTTGAGGGCGTCGATGTGCTCGGCATCGACACGGAATACGCCGTCCACCGTTGCGATGAGCTCGATTTTGCCTTCCTTGACATCGCCCCGCTTCATGTTGTCGCCCTGGCAGAGGTCGGCGAGGATGGCTGCCGCGTCGTTCTCGTGGAGCATGTTTTCGTGCTCTTCCCAGACGAAGATGTGCTCTTTGCCCAGGGACAGCAGCACAGGCACGTCTTCCTCGGTGATGACATGGCCCCGGCGAAAGCGAGCGTCCTTGACGCCGCCGCGGATAATCTGGGTGATGTCATGGCAAAGCGCCATCCCCACCGCATCCCTTACATTGATCTCTTTCATATTGCTCTCCTGAAGAATATTTTTTACGTCCCACCACTCTCTTTCGGCTGCTCGTAGTAGCTGTGCGCGCCTCTAAGCGAACCGTTAAGCGGAGCAAACGAGGAAAGTGCGCGTTCTGCCCCCGGCCGGAATCTTTCGTCCAAGCGAAGCGCGTTTAAGATGGAGGCCGGTAATTAGGCAGATAAGCGCACGGTCGTTTGCGGAGACGTGGTGAGCGTGAGGCGCACACAGCGTCTCACGAGGTTTTTCCGTGCGAAAGTCTTGCCACCCATACACTCATGAGTACCACGAAGAACAGGGAGAATACGACGAGGGCTCCTGCCCAGAGGAACGCCAGGTCGTAGTCATTTGCCTGGACGGCGGCGTAGACGGCGGTGGACATGGTCTGGGTCGTGCCGGGGATATTTCCGGCGAACATGATGGTGGCGCCGAACTCCCCCAAGGCCCTTGTAAAGGCCAGCACCAGCCCCGCGAGGATTCCGTGACGGGAGTTCGGCAACAGGATATGCCAGAAGATACGCCACTCCGATACGCCTAGCGTTCTCGCCGCCGATAGGATATTTTCATCCATCTGCTCAAAGGCTCCCCTCGCCGTCCGATACATGAGGGGGAGCGACACGATGACGGCGGCCATCACTGCCGCCTTCCAGGTGAAGACGATGGGGATGCCCTGCTCCAGTAGGAAGGAGCCGAGGGTGCTGCGCTTGCCGAAGACCAGCAGCAGGAAGAAGCCCACCACCGTAGGCGGCAGCACCATGGGCAGCGTGATGATGGCGTCCGCCAGCCCTTTGCCCCGCTTCATGCGCAGGACGAGGAACGCCAGGCCGATGCCGATGAAGAACGTGAGGAATGTGGAGACCGCCGCCGTCTTCAGTGTGATATAAAAGGGGGATAGCTCCATCCCATCACCTCCCTAGCCAAAGGAGCCGGTCAAGCGGCACGTGGATAAAGAGCCGGGGCCGGGCCGAGGCCTCCCGCCACACGTCCTTTGCCGCCTCCCAGAGAAGGGGCTTTGCCCCGCTCCCGATGGGTCGCAGGAGGATGCGGTAGGAAAACACGTCCTCGATGGCCCGGACCACCTCCATCTCGAAGGTATTTCGCCCCGGCCCCTCCACAAGGGAAAGGTCGTGGGCCCGGATGCCCACATAGCGCAGATCCTCGGGCACCGCCGTTCCCTCCAGCTCCAGCGTGAGGCCCCAGTCCGCAGCCGTGAGGGCCTCCCCCTCCCGGGTCACGGCCGATACATTCTTGCAGCCTGTGAGGAGCGCCCCCGAGAGCGTAGCCGGGTGGCGGAAGACCTCCTTTTTCCCCGCGACGGTCAAGAGCGTCCCCCGCTCCATCACGGCAATGCGCTCCGCCATGCGGTAGGCCTCGCTGCGGGCATGGGAGACGAGGATGGCCGCGCCCCCGAGGGATGAGAGCACATCCATGACCATGAGCTCCAGCTGCCACTTCAGATGGGAGTCGAGGGCAGAGAAGGGCTCGTCGAGGAGCAGGAGCTTCGCCCCCGTGGCGAGGATCCGGGCAAAGGCCACCCGCTGCTGCTGGCCCCCCGAGAGGGCCGCGGGATAGGCCTTCTCCAGTCCCTCCAGATGAAAGCGGGCGATATTTTCCGCGAGAATCCGCTTCTTTTCCTCCTTGGTTCCCTCTAGCGCAAAGACAATGTTTTCCGCCACTGTCATATTGGGGAAAAGCGCGTAGTTTTGGAAGAGATAGCCGATACGGCGCTCCTGAGGCGAGAGGTTGATGCCGGCTTTGCTATCAAAAAGCACCCGGCCATCCAGCACAATGCGCCCCGCGTCCGGCTGCTCGAGGCCCGCGATGCAGCGAAGCGTCATGCTCTTGCCACAGCCTGACGCTCCGAGAAGGGCAAAGACCTCGTCCTCCGCCACGAAGTCCACGGAAAGGGTGAAATCCCGCAGCCTCTTTTGCAAGGACACTTCAAGCCTCATGCAGCAGCCCTCCTCTCCCCTTAAATTCTCAAAAAAGGCGCACGATATTCATGCGCCTCCCATTCGAGTTTATTTGACCGCAAATCCATACTTCTCAAAGACAGCCTTCGCTTCGTCCGTCGAGGTAAATTCGAGGAACGCCTTTGCCGCCTCCGCATTCGTCGTGCTCTTGATGACGGCTGCCGGGTAGATGACCGGCTTGTGGGAGCCCGCCGGGGCCTTTGCCGTCACCTTGACCTTGTCGGAGACCGCCGCATCCGTGGCGTAGACGAGGCCAGCGTCCGCGTCCCCTGTCTCAACCCAGGAAAGCACCTGGCGCACGTCAGAGCCGTAGACGGCCTTTGCCTTCACCGCATCGAGAATGCCGAGCTTCGTGAGAATTTCTTCCGAGTACTGGCCGACGGGCACGCCCTTCGGCTCGCCCAGGGCCACGTGCTGCACATCAGGCTTTGTCAGGTCCTCAAAGGACGTGAGGTCCTTGCCGCCCTCCTTCGGGACGATGAGGACGGCCTCGTTCTCCAGGAGATCCTTTCGGGTGCCCTCCAGCAGGTTGCCGCTCTTGTCCAGGGCATCCATCTGCTTCTGGGCTGCGGAGAAGAAGAGATCCGTCTGGGCTCCGTTTTCAATAGCCTGCTGCAGGGCACCGCTGGAGCCGAAGTTGAAGGTGAGCTTTACATTGGGGTGATCTTTCTCATAGATGGAAGCCAGCTCATTCATGGCATCCGTCAGGCTCGCCGCCGCCGCCACGTGGAGCTCCACGGGCTCATCCTTCGCTGCCGGTGCCGTGGCGCTATTGCCGCCGCAGCCCGCCAGGAGCATCGATCCCGAGAGGAGTGCCAGGCCGAAGAGTTTCTTGAGATTCATATCCATACCTCCTGTGAAACACGAGAGACGCGGCCACCCGACAGGAAGCCGTCTTCTGCATGAAAAAAGAGAGCCGTCCACGGAAAAGACGGCTCTCCACAATGGCATGGAAAACCTGGCTTCTCCTTTTCAACTAGGGAAGGTCGCGCCGTTTCCCGCGCGGCCCCGGAGGCACAAGGCCTCGGCGCAGCAGCATGGCTTCCGCTTTAGCTGCTTTTGCTCGAAGAACGTATTCTCTTTTTTATATAATACACGGCTTTAGCATATCATAGCTGCGCCGGGATATTCCGTAACCTGCGTTACTATTTTACGATTTTTTCCAGCCGAACTGCTGGAAGAGGGGCGTATAGCTGATGCGCTCCACAAAGTCCCGGTTCGTATTCTCCGTGTGGAATACGGGCACCCGCTCGATGGCGTAGACGTTGCTCTCCTTGTCCGCATTGCCATACTTGATGGTGAAGGCGGCCTTGTACCCCGCCTCCTTCGTCATGTCGGCGATGTGGAGATTGTAGGCGCCCGTCGGGTAGGCGATGTAGTCCACGCTATGGCCCAGGGCTTCCTCCGCCGCCTTTTTCGAGTCAACCAGCTCATGCTTTAGCTGCTCGTCCGTGAGATCCGTCATGGATTTGTGGTCGACGGTGTGGGAGGCGATGGTGATGCCGTGCTTCTCCATCTCCCGGCATTTGCTCCAGTCGAGGTACCCCTTCTTGCCCCCCATGAAGTCCGTCACCACGAAGATGGTGGCTTTCATGCCCAGCTCCTTCAGGACAGGGTAGGCGTTCTTGTAGTTGTCGAGGTAGCCGTCATCAAAGGTGATGAGCACGGGATTGTTGGGAAGGGGCTTCCCCTCCTCCATGTTGGCGATGAGGTCGTCCGGCGTGATGGTATTGTAGCCGTGGCTCTTCAGGTACTCCATCTGCCAGCGGAAGTCCGCGGGATTGACAGAGAGGGAGTGCATGAGGGTGTCGATTTTATGATAGTTGAGTATCAGGATGCTCTGGGCATTTTGCTGCGGACTCTGGGCAGCCGACTCCGTGGCAGCCTGGGCCATCCCTGCCCGATTCGAGGGGCGAAGGGTATAGGTGCCAAAGGCGATGAGTACCAATGCCAGAATGGCAAAGAAGAAAAGGACGGGCTTTTTAAAGTGTTTGCGTTCCTGCACGAGAAATCCTCCCACACGCATGGTGATACTCTCTATATTGTAACGAAAGGAGGCCGCGGGGTCAAATGTTTTCTGCCAGGATTTCTCCAAAAAAACCTGGTGCGCTTTTTCATTGACCGCACGTTAAACATGGGATAAAATAAGAATGGTTTGCTTAGGGGTACACGTAGCTACTACCTACATGATATACGCACAATAACAGGAAGGATTCATCTATGCCAAAGGTCACGCGGGAGGATATTCCGAATTGGTTTCAGAAGAAGACAGGCTTCAATGTGGATGTGGAGGAGCTCAAGAAGGCGGCGGAGCTGGATCGGATCGCTTGCGCCGATGAGCCCATGAAGCTCATGCGGGAGCTCTGGGGGCTCACGCCAAGGGATTTTGAGACGCTCCTGGGGGCGCCGAGCCGGACGGTGGAGATGTGGTTCCACGCCAAGTCCTCCCGGCCCGCCTCCTGGGTAGTGCGGCTCATCGTGGAGAAGTGCGCCCAGTTCCGGGAGCAACGCCTCCGCCGGGAGGCCCTGGCAAAGAAGCTCCGCAAATAGAAGGGATTTTTATGACAAGACGTACCTTTCTTATCGCCGGCCTCGGCCTTCTCGGCGCCGCTGCCACCGGCGGCGTATATTCCTACATCCACCTGCCAAAGTTCGGCGACCTGCCCACAGGCGATCGGCTCCGCCGGATGCAGGCCTCGCCCCACTACCACGGGGACCACTTCGAGAATCTCGTGCCCGTCCGCACCATGATCGAGGAGGAGCTGGGCGAGAGCCGCCTGACCGCCACCTGGAAATTCCTCTTTGGCGACAAAAAGGGCCTCGTGCCAGACGTGCCCCTCCATCCCCAGAAGACGGATCTTCTCGCCCTTCCCCGGGAGCAGGACGCCGTCGTGTGGCTCGGCCATTCCAGCTACTATGTCCAGCTCGGCGGCCACCGCATCCTCATCGACCCGGTGCTGAGCCCCTACGCCTCCCCCATTTGGTTCATCAACAGAGCCTTCCCCGGGACGAGCGTCTACACGGCGGAGGACTTCCCGGACATCGACGTGCTGGCCATCAGCCACGACCACTGGGACCACCTGGACTACGCGACGGTCATGGCCCTCCAGCCAAAAATCCGCCAGGTTCTCTGCCCCCTGGGCGTCGGCGCATACCTGGAGCAATGGGGCTTCCCCGTGGACAGCATCCACGAAGAGGATTGGGACACGGAGATACAGCTTACGGACAGCCTCACCGCCCACATCGTCCCCTCCCAGCACTTCTCCGGCCGCTTCCTGAAGCAGAACCCCACCCTCTGGTGCGGCATGGTCTTCCAGACCTCGGGACGCACCCTCTACTACACAGGAGACGGCGGCTACGGCGACCACTTCAAGGCCATCGGAAAGAAATTCGGCGGCTTCGACTGCGTGCTGGCAGAAAACGGCCAGTACAACAAGGCCTGGCACCCCATCCACATGATGCCGGAGGAAACGGCCCAGGCCTGTGAAGACGTGGGCGCAAAACTCGTCATCCCCGCCCACAACAGCAAATTCGCCCTGGCCCGCCACCTATGGCAGGAACCCATGGAGCGCCTGACGGCAGCGAGCAAAGAAAAATCCTACCGCCTCCTAACCCCCGAAATCGGCGCCCTCGTCCGCCTGGACACCCCCGAAGACTCCCCCGGCTGGTGGAACAGCGTTTCCTGAGCAATATCCTAATGCCAGCTACAAGTCGCGTTAAATGAACTGTGCAATGCCTGTATATACGCCTCCCTCTGGGAGGGGGGTGCCCCGTAGGGGCAGGAGGAGCCCGGGCCCAGGACTGTTCGGAAATGCAGGCAGCTACAACCGGCTACTGCACTTCTTCGCTAGCAAAAGAAGCCGGTTGAGACGGCAGTGCACCCTTGCTGCTTCCTACGCACGGGCTCCTTCCGGCGCTTCGCGCCACCTCCCTCCCCGAGGGAGGCCCCAGATGGTGCCCCGCGGAAGCGACAGTGAAACTATGATTCTGCAATTTCACAAGCCCATTTCAGTGGACGCCGTAGCTGGCGCGGAAGCGGCGGTTGATTTCTGCGATTTCCATTTCTCCGTCGATGTAGGGCTGGAAGGCGTCGAAGGGGTCGCCGACGCCTAGGGAGCAGCCGGAGCAGTTCTCACAGCCGGATTCGCAATTCAGGGAGCGGCGCACGATTTCCTCCCGTTCCTCCCGGGTCGTATCCTTAATCAGCAGACTTTTCGCCATAGTATATTCCTCCATAAAAACGCACTCTCGCAAATCTGTCTTTAACGTTCCTTGAAAAACTGGATATTTTCTGCCTCATACAGAGTACCTGACCGCTTCTTGAAACGCAGGCTCCATGTTCTCAACCCCTTGCCTGCTCACTTGATGGAGCCGAGCAATCTCCTGCCAATGGGACGCAACGATTTCAGCCATCTCCTTTACGGTGCTTTTCGCTGCTTTTTCCGAAATCTGATAGAACTCCGCCGTCTCAACAGCCAGACTGATATCGAGCAGATTGCTCTCATACGTGATGCCAAGGGATAGATTCGTGCCGTAGGGATTCGGATTGACATCGAAAAACGGCGACAGATGCCAACCATCCTGCTCCAAGAGGAAGCCGTGATTCCGCAGGTGGTCGTCTGTATTGCTGATCAAGATATTGAATACCATCCGTTTCCACAGCTCCTGCAGGTCATTCTTCGCCTCCGCACTATGGGCGGAGAGCCAGTCGGCAATATCGAGATAAGAGACATCGTGATCCCTGTCATCCTTCTCGAGCATCGTCATGGCCGATGCCATGTGAATCCGCTTGCCCTTCCGACGATCGAAGCGTTTGACGAGGAAGGTTGTCCCGTCCCTTGTCAGCTGCATCGCCCGGGCTTCGGGGACGCGCAGGCCGTAGCTTGCCGCCAGGTCATGGGCGACCATTTCCCAGGCCCCGGCATTCGTTTCGTCATGTTTTGAAGGAAACTTCGCAATCCAAAGAGCCCCCTGCTCATCCTGAACGGTTGCCTTCGGTCGTGCCCCGCCAAGGGATGAGCCTGGTGCCAGCAGCATTGAAAGCCACGCCGCTTCTACGCCCCGTTCCTGCTCGAAATTCCAAGAAGCATCCTGCAATTTGCGCAGCTCCGTCCAGGGCGGTGCGGCGAGCGCATCGTCGTCCGCCAGGAATGCTCCTTCCGGCGAGGTCTTGAAGCGCAATGCGCCCATACGCCCTTCGTCATGAACCCCAAGGAGATAGTCACTCTCCAGCAAAGCGGCCGGCTTGCGGCCTTCTTTTTTTGCCAGAAGCGCCTCACGCCGCTTCATCAGAACCCGTCCCCACCGGTTCGGGCAGGAATCGGAGAACATCCCGAAAAAGTGCGTCCCGGCATATTGCCGTCCGTAGGTGTCTGCATAAATCTGCGGATCGAGAAAAAGCTTGTCTCCCGCACGCTCCAGATATTCCTTCGACCATTCAAAGGAATAGACTTCCCGGCCACGCTCATTCTGAACATTGAGGTCGCCGATATAGAGCTGGTCGTGCCAGGCATCATCCAGATAGCACAGAATCCTCTTATTCCTCATGTTTCCGTTCCTTCTTCGATGCGCGGGCTCTGATCTTCAATCCCAAGTCCTGCAGGAGCCGCCCCTTCTTGTCGTCCTTGCAGATAAGCAATAGCTCCTTGTCCATGCCTTCCAGGGCGTGGAGTGCTTTGGCATAGGCCCCCATCGTGACGGATGGGCTGCCCTTTTCGATGGCCCAGATGGTCGTGCGGCCAAGGCCGGATCTGTCGGCAATGACGGAAACCGGGATATTCCGACGCAGGCGAGCCAGCTTGATTTGTTCCCCCATTTGCTGCAAGATACGGCCAAGACCCGGGGATAGGATAATGCGCTTTCCCATTTTTCTCCCTCCATATAACGTTCACTTTTACAAATATTATACGGAGATTCGTTTGTAAATGCAAACATTACTTCACTTTTTCACGGCGGGCATTTCGCCCTCCAGCTCCAGGATCATATCTCTTAGCTCTGCCGCCCGCTCGAATTCCAGGGCGCGACTGGCGGCTTGCATTTCGGCTAGCAGCGACTTTACGAGGCTCTCCTTCTGCTTCTTGGAGAGCTTCTTCTTTTTGCCC
>CAMCRT010000011.1 GCA_945877355.1 uncultured Mitsuokella sp.
GCGAGATCTCCTGCATCGCCTTCATGGAGCGCACCTGCTTCACCGTCAGCGGGTACAGCAGCATCTTGATGAGTATGGTCAAAAGAATGATCGCCGCGCCATACGTCTCGAGACCGACGACGCTCGTCAGGCCGTAAAGCGCCTGCAGCACAAACCGCAAAATACTCTCAATGGGCGAGAGGAGCGAACTGAAAAACTCCAAAACATCACGTCCTAATCTCTATTCTTGAAACTTCTGATAAAACGACACGCACAAACGTCCACCTGCGGATCTTTGCGCCGCCCTTGCAAGAAGCCAGCCAAGCAGTCTGCCTTCCACGGCTTGACTTCCTTGACTTCTTGGGACTTGCAGGAAAGCCTCCCGATCCTAGGGGACCGGATCGTAGCCCCCCTTGTGGAAGGGGTGGCACTTCAGGATGCGCCGGAGGGCAAGATAGCCACCCCGGAGCGCCCCGTACTTCTCGATGGCCTCCAGCGCGTACTGAGAGCAGGTGGGCACGAAGCGGCAGGAGGGGGGCTTCATGGGCGAGATATACGCCCGATAAAAGCGGATGGCAAAAAGCATGAGCCGCTTCAAGACTGTCCCACCTGACGCTTCACCGTCGCATCCTCCCGGAAGATGCCCGCCCGCTTTCCGAGGGCGAGGAAGGCCTTTTCCGTCTCCTGGCAGCTTTGGCCCGTCACAGGCTTTCGCCCCACGAGGATGAGGGCAAGGCTTTCCCGTATATCTCCCTGATGGAGCCGGTAGCACTCGCGAAGGAGCCTTTTCACCCGGTTCCGGACGACGGCGCAGCCGAGCTTCTTGCCCGCCGCAAAGCCGACCCGGCCCTTGAGCTCCTCAGTCTCCAGCACGTAGAGCACGAGGGAGTGATTGGCATACGTCTTTCCCTTCTTGTACACGTGCTGGAAATCCCGCCGCTCCTTGAGCATCTTTTCTCGCGATAATGAAACCATAGCTCCCCAACGCCGGACGAATCGCCATGCGGATCCATCGTCCATCTATCAAAGTCCAGGCAGAGCCTGGAGCGAAAACACAGAAACAAAACGACACGCACAAACGTCCACTTGCGGGTCTTGTGCGCCGCCCTTGCAAGAAACCAGCCAATCAGTCTGCGCCTGCGGCTTGACTTCTTGGGGTTTCATAGTAATAGAAAAGGGCCACGTCTTCCGCGTGACCCAATTCCACCTAAGGCACTTATGCCGACAGCTTCTTTCTGCCACGCTGGCGCCTTCTCTTCAGCACGAGGCGACCGCCCTTCGTCTTCATGCGCTCGCGGAAGCCGTGGGTCTTCTTGCGCCAATGGTTGTTCGGCTGGAATGTCTGCTTCATCTATTCGCACCTCCTTCGTCTCTGGTATTTCTTCGCTTCAAAAACCTCTGAAGCCGTATTGTCCTTCAAAAGTCATCAAAACAACGGGCCTGTGCGGACACTTTCCCCGCAAAAGCCTGACTATGGGCAATTATATAGTAAGGCACCCGGAGTGTCAAGGAAAAAGGCGACGGTTTTCCCCATGTTTCTGTGGATAAACAAAGGGTTTTTCACGTCTCTCCACAGGAAAATTGTTGATAACTTCCTCTGATTTTGGTAAGATATCTGTTGATAATACGGCAGATTGCTGTGTATTTCTTCCCAAAAACAGGTGAAAGCCCCTTCGGGGGCTATCCTTTTCGTGCCCGAAAACGCATGATTTGCCGCATTTTTCGGCAAAAACCGGCAAAGTTATCCACAGCTGTGCATAACTTTGTTGATAACTTTATAGACAGGTGGAAGAAAATCATCCACAGCACCTCGTGAAAAACAAAGCGCATTGCAAGACGCTGCCCCCGGCAGCGATAGAGAAAGGAACGTCTCCCATGGATCAAGAAAGGCTCGATGCTGTCTGGCAGGAAATCCTGAACGAGCTGAAAAATTCCCTAGCCCCGACAGCCTTCCGGTGGCTCAGTCCCGTCACCCCCATCTCCCTCACGGAGGACACCCTCACACTGGGAGCCCCCACCGATGCCCACTGCGAGTGGATTGAGAGCCATTATCTCGCCATCATGGAGGACGCGGTGAAGGCGACTCTCGGCAACCCCATCAAGATCCGCCTCGTGAAGCAGGAGCCCGCCGCCCCCGCCGAGGAGACAAAAAAAGAGGAGCCGAAGAAAAAAGCGCCGGAAAAAAGCGCAAGGAAGGGCGAGTCGAATCCCGACCAGGGCAACCTCTTCGTGACGGATCCCCCCAGCACCGAGGCTGAGGGGGGCGACATGCACATCATCGCCCCGGGGGACAACTCCTCCCTCAATCCCAAGTACACCTTCGACACCTTCGTCATCGGCAGCTCGAACCGCTTCGCCCACGCGGCGGCCGTGGCTGTCGCCGAGTCCCCGGGCAAGGTCTACAACCCCTTCTTCATGTACGGCGGCGTCGGCCTCGGCAAGACCCACCTCATGCACGCCATCGGAAACAGGGTCCTCCAGAACCACCCGGACATGCGGGTGCTCTATGTCTCCAGCGAGCAGTTCACAAACGAGATCATCCGTGCCATCCAGGAGGGCCGCCCGGAGACCTTCCGCAAGAAGTACCGCACCATCGACGTGCTCATGGTCGATGATATCCAGTTCATCTCCGGCAAGGTCAGTACCCAGGAGGAATTCTTCAACACCTTCAACGCCCTCCACGTGGCGGACAAGCAGATCATCATCTCCTCCGACCGCCCCCCGCGGGAGGTGCAGAAGCTGGAGGACCGTCTCCGCTCCCGCTTCGAGGGCGGCCTCATCACCGACATCCAGGCGCCGGACCTCGAGACCCGCATCGCCATCCTGAAGAACAAGGCCATGCTGGACAAGGTGGACGTGCCGAACGACGTCATGGTCTACATCGCCAGCCGCATCGTGTCGAACATCCGCGAGCTGGAGGGGGCACTCACGCGCGTCGTCGCCTTCGCCTCCCTCTACGGCAAGCCCGTCACCACGGACCTTGTGGCCGAGGCCCTGAAGGACGTCTTTGCCAACAACAAGACCCGAGAGATCACGTTGGAGGTCATCCAGGAGATCGTCGCCTCCCACTTCGGCATCAAGATCGAGGATCTCCACTCCAAGAAGAAGGCCCGCTCCATCGCCTACCCGCGCCAGGTGGCCATGTACCTCTGCCGGGAGCTGACGGACACCTCCTTCCCCGCCATCGGCGACTTCTTCGGCGGCCGGGACCACACGACGGTCCTCCACGCCTACGAGAAGATCTCCCGGGAAAAGGAGGAGAACCCGCGGATGAACGACACCATCCACGAGCTCATGGAGGCCCTCAACAAGGTCTAAGGCCGCTTTCCGAGAGACCTTTCCCATTCCACAGCCTGCCTGTGGATAGCTCTGTGGAGAGCCGCATGCTTTTCCTGTCGATATTTTGTGGATAACTGGAATCTGTGGATTTCCCGTGGACAATGTGGATAACACCCTCCCACTTATAAACAGTTTTATCCCCAATCCACAGGTGGATAACGCAAGAGCTCCCGCCGCTTATCCACATTTTTCCTGCCCCTACTACTACGTCTGCTATTTTTTTAAATAAAGAGAGTATCATCATAAAACATACCGGGGAGAGGAACGCCCAGCACATATCACGGGCAAGCTCCCCCAAAAATACAAGAAGCGAGGCTCTTCATGAACATCACCTGCAAGAAAAACGAGCTCATCGGTGCCATCTCCATCGTATCGAAGGCCGTAGATTCCAAGCCCCAGACCCCCATCCTCTCGGGCATCTACCTGAAGGCAGAGGAGGGCAGTCTCGAGCTCCACGCCACGAATTATGAAATCGGCCTCGTGGTCCGCATCGATGCAGACATCACCTCCGGCGGCACTATCGTCGTCCCGGGCCGGTACTTCCAGGAAGTTATCAGGAGGCTCCCTGGGGAGGTCGTCACCCTCGTCCACGACCTCGAGGACATGAGCATCTCCATCACCTCCGGAAGCGCCAGCTTCAAGCTGCGCTCCATGCCGGCAAATGACTACCCCGTCGTCAAGGAGGTGGACGGCAACCTCCATTTCACCATAAAGGACAACACCCTCCGGAGCCTCATCAAGAAAACCGTCTTTGCCTGCGGCACGGACCCTGCCCGCCCCGTCTTTACGGGCTGCTCCCTGGAGGTGGACGGCACGAAGCTCACCATGGCTGCGACGAACACCCATCGCCTCGCCATCAAGGAAGTCATCTTCGACGAGGAGATCGGCAAGATCAAGCTCATCATCCCCTCGAGGATCCTCAATGAAGTCCTCCACACCATGACCTCCGAGATCCCGACGGATATCCACGTCTCCTGCACCCACAACTCCATCAGCTTCTCCTTTGAAAATTTCTTCATGACCTCCCGCCTCATCGCCGGCCAGTTCCCCGATGTCCACAATGTTATACCCCCCAGCTTCACCTCCGAGGTGCTGCTCTCCACCCAGGCTTTTTCCTCCGCCGTGGATCGCGTCTCTCTCATTTCCCGCTCAAACAATTATAATATCATTCGATTCGAGTTCGCGGAGGATTCCCTCCATATCTCCTCCAAAAGTCCCGATATCGGCCTGGCGGAGGAGACCATCCCCATCAGCCTGACGGGGCCGGACCTCTCCATCTCCTTCAACGCCCAGTACATCATGGATGTGCTCAAGAACATCGACTCGGAAAAATGCCGTCTGAGCCTTGGCAAAAACGCTTACGGCGCCATCGCCGTCCGGGAGGAGAAGGACAATTCGTTCATCTACGTGGTGACGCCTGTCCGAACACAAAACTAATCTTGCATAAAAGCTTTTAGAGGATATTCCTATGAATATAGAAGAAATCACGGTGGAGGGAGACTCCATCCAGCTGGACCAGTTTCTCAAATGGATCGGCGCCGTCGCCTCCGGCGGCGCCGTAAAGCCCCTGCTGCAGGAGGGGGAGATTTTGCGGAACGGCGAGGCAGAGACGGCCCGCCGCAGAAAGCTAGCGGAGGGGGACATCGTGGAGCTCATGGGCGTCGGCGCCTGGAAGATCCACTATACGGGGAAGGCATGATTATCCACCAGCTGGAGCTCCGGAATTATCGGAACTACGAGCACCTCGCCCTCAGCCTCTCGCCGGGCATCAATATATTCTTGGGGGCCAATGCCCAAGGCAAGACGAACATCGTGGAGGCCGTCTACTACGCGGCCATGGGCTCCTCCCATCGGACCCATGCGGACGCGGAGCTCATCCGCTGGGAGGCCCCCGCAGGGCTCCTCGCCCTCTCCTTTGACCGGCTCGGGGCGAAGAACACCCTCGCCATCACCCTCTCCCGGGAAAAGCGGCGCCAGATCCTCCGCAACGAGCACCCCATCCGTCCGAAGGAGCTCATCGGCGGCCTTCGCTGCGTGCTGTTCTCTCCCGAGGATCTTTTCCTCATAAAGGGAGCCCCCGCCGGCCGCCGCCGGTTCCTGGACGGGGAGCTCTCCCAGGCAAGTCCCGCCTACTACCAGGATTTACTCGATTACAACAAGCTCCTCCAGCAGAGGGGCGCTCTCCTGAAGCGCATCCGGGAGCGGCAGCTCTCCCCGGACGCCCTCGAGGTCTGGGACGTGCAACTGGCGGCAAAGGCGGCGGCCATCACGAAGAAGCGGCTCGCGGCCACGAAGAAGCTCTCCATGCTGGCGAACCTCATGCAGCGGCGCATCACGGAGAACGAGGAGAACCTCCTGCTCACCTACATCCTCCACGGCGGCGAGGGCGTGACAGAGGACCTCGAGCCGTGGTATAATGAAATGCTCCAGAAGAATAGGGAAAAGGACATCCTTCGGGGCACCACCAGCGTGGGACCCCACCGGGATGACCTCTCCCTTAGCGTCAACGGGACGGATCTTCGGGCCTTTGGCTCCCAGGGCCAGCAGCGGACCGGGGCCCTCGCGCTGAAGCTCTCGGAGCTGGAGTTCCTCCGGTCCGAGACGGGGGAGTACCCGGTGCTCCTCCTCGACGATGTCATGAGCGAGCTCGACATCACCCGCCGCCGGGCGCTCCTGGCTTTCTTGCGGCGGGAGCGCATCCAGACGATTCTGACGGCGACGGACGAGGCCTATTTCCCCGACGAATCCATGGGCGTATTCTACCGCGTCCGGCAGGGCAGAGTCTCGAGGTGAGGACCAGTGAGAACCAGTAAGGATGATAGGCGCACGCCGTGGCTGGAAAAGACGAGAGCCGTCCTCCCGCGGTCCGTGCGGAAGTTCGGTCCCGAGGTCGCCCGGGAATTTGAGCGCCGTCAAGTGCTCACCCATTGGCCGGACATCGTGGGGGCGACCATCGCGAAGCGGGTCAAGGCCGTCGCCCTCGAGGGCAAGGTGCTCCTCCTCTACACCGCCGAGCCCGTCTGGGCGAACCAGCTCCGCATGATGATGCCGGACATCGTCCAGAAGGTCAATAGCTACGCCGGGCAGAAAATCATAAAGGAGCTGCGCTTCACCCGGCGAAAGGCTCCCCCTGCGGAGGCGGAGACCCCCGGGGAGACACCGGCAGCACCGGCCCCCATCAAGAAGCAGCCCGTGGCGGAGGACGCCCTGGAGCGGGCGCGGGAGGTCTCGGACCTCACCGACGACGAGCAGCTGGCAAAGGAGCTCCTGCGAATCTCCCTGCGACGGGAGCAGCAAAAGGCCTGGCGAAAGAGCCAGGGCTACCATCCCTGCCCCCTCTGCGGCTCCCCCACGGAGCCGGACCGGGAGCTCTGCCCCGCCTGCCTTAGCAAGAAAAGGGAAGAGCTCCATAGCCAGGTCCGCGCCGTCCTGAAGGACATGCCCTGGGCTCGCCTCAAGGACGTGCAGGAGTACGTGCCGGAGTGCACCACGTACATCCTGAACGACCAGCGAAGCTACATGGTCCAGCAGCTGGCCATGCAGGTGGACGTGCGGGATAAAAAGAGTCTCCTGGCTAGGACCCTCGTCATGCTGGATCGGGCCATCCCGCCGGAAAAGCTCACGGATGAAATCATCAATAAGACCCTATACCGCCTGCGCTTCGACCTCCATCGCCCCCCCGGCTACAAGATGCCGAAACGCTACGACGTGCTGCCCCTAGGGAAAAAAGGCAAAAAAGGGGAAAAGGAAAAGCCGGAGGAAGCGGAGCCAGAAAGGGCGGAGGCCGGGGCTCACGAGACGGCCAAAAAGGAGAGCTGACCATGTTTCTTCATCTCGGCGGCGGGACAGCCGTCCGCACGGCAGACATCCTGGCGATACTCGACATCGGCCTTTTGGGGCAGGAGGGGCTCGACCTCCCGAGGCTGGAGGAGACCGGGCGCGTCGTCCATCTGGAGGAGGCGGGCAGCACAGCCCGCTCCCTCGTCCTTACCACCGGGCGCATCTACCTCTCGGTGCTCTCCCCCGCCACCCTCGTCCGTCGCATCCGGCAGGTGCTGGACTACGATACCATGGAACAAAACTAAACCCATAGACGTCCACCTCGTGGACATTGTGCGCCGCCCCTGCAAGAAGCCAATCCGTCTGGATCTTTCGGCTTGACCTCTTGGGGCTTCATACGCAAAAGAGGGCTGATTTTCAGCCCGGCTTTTAGATAAAGGAGAAGTGTATGGCTAGCGAAAAGGAAAAGACCTCCATCGACTTTACGAAAGAGGAAGAGAAGCCCATCATCCCCCCGGGCCCCGCTGAGGACCTGACGGACGAGGATCTCGACACCGAGGGCGTCACCATCAATCGGGAGGAGGGCGCCGCCGAGGTCACCGCCGTGGACGCCGACTATGGCGCCGACCAGATCCAGATATTGGAGGGCCTCGAGGCCGTCCGCATGCGCCCGGGCATGTACATCGGCTCCACCTCGGAGCGGGGCCTCCACCACCTGGTCTATGAGGTCGTGGACAACTCCATCGACGAGGCGCTCGCCGGCTACTGCACCGACATCTCCGTCACCATCGAGCAGGATAACAGCATCACCGTCGTGGACAACGGCCGCGGCATCCCCGTGGACATGCACGAGAGCGGCAAGCCCGCCGTGGAGGTCGTCCTCACCGTCCTCCATGCCGGCGGCAAATTCGGCGGTGACGGATACAAGGTCTCCGGCGGCCTCCACGGCGTCGGCGTCTCCGTCGTCAATGCCCTGTCCACATCCATGGAAGTCACCGTAAAGCGGGATGGCAAGATCCACGAGATCGCCTTCAAGCGCGGCGTCACCATAAAGCCCCTCACCGTCGTGGGGGAGACCGAGGAGACGGGCACCACCGTCCACTTCGTGCCGGATCCGGAGATCTTCACCGTCACCACCTATAGCTACGAGACGCTGCGCCACCGCCTGCGGGAGCTGGCGTTCCTCAACCACGGCATCACCATAAAGCTCAGCGACGAGCGGGGTGAGACAGAGCGCAGCGAGACCTTCCACTTCGAGGGCGGCATCAGCTCCTTCGTCGAGCACCTGAACCGCAAGAAGGAAAAGATCAACCCGGAGCCCATCTACTTCAATGGCGTGAAGGACGACACCGTCGTGGAAATCGCCATGCAGTACAATGACTCCTACCAGGAAAACATCTACTCCTTCGTCAACAACATCAACACGGAGGAGGGCGGCACCCATCTCGCCGGCTTCAAGCTGGCACTGACCCGTGCGGCCAATGACTTCGCGAGGAAGCAAGGTATATTGAAGGACAAGGACGGCAACCTCTCCGGCGACGACGTCCGCGAGGGCCTCACCTGCGTCATCAGCCTGAAGATCCGGGAGCCCCAGTTCGAGGGCCAGACAAAGACGAAGCTCGGCAACTCCGAGGTCCGCGGCATCGTGGACTCCATCGTCACCGAAGGCCTCTCCGAATACTTCGAGGAAAACCCCGTCATCACGAAGAAGATCATCGAAAAGGCCATCATGGCAGCAAGGGCCAGGGAGGCCGCCCGGAAGGCCCGGGAGCTCACCCGCCGGAAGAACGCCCTCGAGGTCTCCAGCCTCCCCGGCAAGCTCGCCGACTGCTCCATCAAGGACCCGGACCAGGCCGAGATCTACCTCGTGGAGGGCGACTCCGCAGGCGGCAGCGCCAAGCAAGGCCGCGACCGCCGCTTCCAGGCCATCCTGCCGCTTCGCGGAAAGATTTTGAATGTGGAGAAGGCCCGCCTCGACAAGATCTTTGCCAATGCGGAGATCCGCACCATGATCACCGCCTTCGGCACCGGCATCAGCGACGACTTCGACCTGGCCAAGCGCCGCTACGGCAAGATCATCATCATGACGGATGCCGACGTGGACGGCGCCCATATCCGGACGCTGCTTCTCACCTTCCTCTACCGCTACATGAAGCCCCTCATCGAGCACGGCTACGTCTTCATCGCCCAGCCGCCCCTCTACCAGATAAGGAAGGGCAAGAAGCACTGGTACACCTACAGCGACGAGGAGCTCACAAAGAAGCTCGACGAAGTAGGCCGCGACGGCACCACCGTCCAGCGCTACAAGGGCCTAGGCGAGATGAATCCCGAGCAGCTCTGGGAGACCACCATGGACCCCGAAGGCCGCACCATGCTCCGGGTAGACATGGAGGACGCCGAAGCCGCCGACGAGCTCTTCACCATCCTCATGGGAGACAAGGTAGAGCCAAGACGCCAGTTCATCGAAGAAAACGCCAAGCTCGTGCGCAACCTTGATATCTGAATATGTATCAAAGCAAAATACCCCCGCCCATTTACACAGGCGGGGGTCTTGCAGTTGTAAAAAAATAACCGCCCAGTGTTGGCCCACTCCAGCGGTTATCTCTACATAATGTAACCATCGAGCGAGGCGCAGCCGGCTATCGGTGGCTTTTTATATCTTCAATATACCATGCCTTGAAATTTTATTCAAGATACAATAAACTGAATAGAAAAGGGAAGCTTGTTTCATCCACAAGTATTCTCCCCCAAAAAGACCAACTTTATATTAATCTTGATTTTACTGGGTATTATGGGGCTAATAGGTCACGGGCTTATATGATTTGAGGGGGTGAAGCATTCGTGGCGTGTTTTCATTGCGACGGGATTCTGTTATCCAAGCATCCACATCCTCCTCGGTTTTAAGTCCGGCTCGCTCGGCTTCTCCCTTCAGCTTTTCTTGAAATTTCAGCAGGGAGTGCAATAGTTCAACACGGTTTTCGATTGCCATAGGAGATACCTCATTTCAATCAATGAAGCTGTTTCTTTATTTCGTCTCGCAAGGCATCAATTTTATCTGACGATAACATAGTTGCGGCAGAAATTTCGTTGTTATGCGATCCATTTCGGATCATCGTGCGAGCGACTTTTATAACGCCTTTCTCAATACCCTGCTCGATACCATTATTGTATGCTTTTTCCGCAATTCCCAGACTCAGATTGCACATGCTCGTCAGCTCCTCTCCGATTTCTTCTGTCAATGTCATATCATATTTGTCTCGCAGAAAATCCTCTTTTTCTTGGGCAGACTTCTCTGTTTCCGTAAAGAGCACCTGAAGGAGGCGCACGAGGCGGTTGGCGCTCATTTCCTTTCCGAGATATACCATGATGATGGTCATGAGGTCATATCCCGTAGACTTCTCGACATACCTTCCCAGAAGTTGCTCCTCATGGATGGCATAGCGATTGATGATGCTCTCTTCTGTAGGCGACTCCATGCAAAGCCAAATGGTGTAAACTTTGTGGATGCCATTATAATCCTGCTTTGTGAAGTCGCGTTCCTTCTGGGAGGAGATCATCCGGCATCCGTAGTATATAGCGCGGCGAATCAGGTCGTAGTGCAGCTTTGACTCTCGATAGGTTCGTTGTGCCTCGATGTTAATGATAAGAGCGATTTGCTCCAGGCTTTCCGGAAGTCTTGCGTAGAAGAATATGTCATAGGTGACGATACCTTCTGTCGGACTGCCATCCTCATTACGTGCGCCACGGATTTTCTTTCCCTTTCGCGTTGGAAAGTCAAGATTGACAGGCACCTGGCTTACCTGCGGCATTCCTTCAATGTACTTCTCGGCGATATCTTTCCGGGAAACATTCCTATACTCTGCCACCGTCTCCTGCAAAATCTCTGCGAGGAACTGTCGGTCGGACAGAAGATTTTTTGCATGCTGGTCATACTGGGAGTTTTCCTCCCCGTAGAGGTAGTCCAGAACATTCTTTTCCAGGGCTTCATTGCGTCGCTTCGATTTTCTATGAATCATACCCTTCACCTCCCGGCCGCATTTTAAAGCTTATCTCATATCTTTATTGTAGCACGTCTGTTCATGAAATTCCATAGATTTCTCAAGACAAGCATCCAGAATATAAAAAGGTCGCCTGGAAGGCGACCACAAGGAATCGCTGCTTTGCTAGGATAGAAGCGTCAAAGAGAGGAGCGATGGATATGCTGGGAGCGATTGTTGGAGACGTTGTTGGTTCCATCTACGAATGGGCGAGTATCAAGACGAAGGACTCCCCGTTCTTTCGGGAGGACTGCTTTTTACGGATATGTGAAGACGTATCTTCCGAGTAAGTGAAGAAAAGGAGGAAGCCCTATGGAGACCATGAAGCTGAAGGAGGCGCGTATCCTGAAGGCGCGGCTTGCCAAGGATATTGAGGCCCTCGTGGACAAGCGGGAGCAGGTGGCCGTCGTGACCATCATGCCGGAGGAGAACCCCAGGGACTTCATCGACCAGACCGTCGATGAGCTAACGGAGAAAATCGACGCGGCCACGGAGAGGCTCCTCGCTGTGGGCGACGCCATCCGCCGGGCCAATGTGGGCATGAGGGAAATGGGCGGTGAGGAAAACATCGCGGCCCTGGTAGAAAGGGCCATCCTCCTGCGCCGGGAGGCGAGCCGCTCCGAAGCCCTCGGCCGGCGCAATCCCCGCGCAAGAAAGCGCGGCGGCTACGGCGCCGACGGCGCCCAGCTGGTGGACGTGGCGACCTACGACATCGCCAAATACGCCGCCCGCGCAAAGAAATTCCTCGACGAGGCGGAGGCGCTCTCCGCCCGGGTCGACAAGCTCGACCTAGAAACCACTGTCGAGGTCTGATTTTGGCAAGAAGAAGAATCCGAGGGCGCTGCAGCGTTTTTGATTTCTAGGATCCTGTCCTGATTCTATGATGCTCCGAATCGAATGAGCAGAGATAGGACGCAGCAGCTCGCACGATTTCTCGCACGCACATAGACAGAACGCCAACGCAAAGTCTAGAACAGCCTCAACTTTGTATACTCTTGCGCCGCAGCAGCTCCCGATTCTTCTTTTTGTATAGATGAAAAATGAGACCCTCGCCCATTTACACAGGCGAGGGTCTTGTATTGTGCCGTCTTGCTTCGAGTGCCTTCCTGTCACACATCGGAAGAATAGAAGCGCATATTTGTGAGGTCGGCGCAGGATATCTTTCCGTCGGGGAGGTAGGAGCCCGTGTCCATCATGAGGATGTGGTTCGGCAGCAGCAGGGGCTGGACTTTTTTCGTGAGGATCTGGACGGGGGTGTGGCCCACCACCCAGAGATCCTCGCCGGTGTAGTTCTCGTAGAATTCATCCCGAATCCAGAGGTAGTCGCTGAGGGTGTTTTCCGCGAGGGGCTTTGCGGGATTCATGCCCGCGTGGGCGAAGTGGACGGTCCTTCCATCCACCTCGCAGCTGTAGGTGGGATTCTCCCGGATCAGGTGGAGGGCCCAGTCCAGGATTTCCCTTTGCTCCTCGGGCTCCCGCTGTAGCAGCTCCCGCAGGGTCTTGTTGCCCCCATTCTGGAGCCAGAGGGAGGAAGGGCGCTTCTTCAGAAGGCCTGTGAAGCGGCGGAGGAGGCTGGTGAGGGAGCTGGCGGGAGCCTCCTTCTGGGCCTCCAGGAAGTGCTCCACCATCATGAGCTCGTGGTTGCCGGGGAGCATGACGGCCTGGCCGCTCTCAGCGAGCCGCTTCACGAAGAGGAAGCTACGGATATTCTCCTCCCCCCTGTCGATGTAGTCCCCGAGGAAAATCAGCCGGTCCTCCGCTGTGACCTTCGCCTTTTCATAGACCTCCTGGAGTTTATCAAAATGCCCGTGGATATCCCCGAAAACAAGCAGCCTTCCCATATAAATCCTCTTTCTTATAGACAAAGAAATCGCCCTTGTCATGGACGATTTTCTTATGCTATACTATGTCCAGCCACCATAAATCGGTAGGCGGTTGTTGAAGCCTCGCAGAAAGGTCGGTCGTGTTCATCGGTTTTCCTTTGAATTTCTTCCGAAAGCGAGGTGATACTCGTGGAGTCTTTGGCATTAGTTCTTTTTCTAATCCTTTTGATTCTCATTGTGGTAAAAAAATAACCGCCCAATGTTTTCCAGACTCAAGCGGTTATCTTTTTAGCTAGCCCATCGAGCGAGGCGACAGCCGTCTATCGGTGGCTTTTTTCATGTTTAGTATACAACGTTTCCCCGCGAAATTCAAGAAAAAAGTGAAAATGAACGGGCGCCCTTTTGCCTCCCTCCTATGGTCATTCCCCTCTAAATCCGCTATAATAGAATGGATTCATCGAAGAAATCGGGAGGCAGCTTATGGCGAACTTTGCATTTCTGGAGGAGAAATATCCGGAGCTTGCCCGCATGGGGACGCTCGCGGAGCGCTACGTCTACAGCGACGCCAACTCCTGCCTCATGAAGCTGGGGATGCTGGCGGAGACCATCGTGAACCAGATGTTTTGGCAGGATGATATCCCCCTCCCCATGGAGAACAATGCGGCGAACCGCATCCGCGTCCTTGCCCGGGAGGGGCTCCTCCCTCGGGACCTGGTGGACGCCCTCCATCTCCTGCGGAAGCGGCGCAACGACGCCACCCACGAGGCCCTGGACGACACCGCCACGGCGAAGGCGCTGCTCCCCGTGGCCTACCGGGTGGCCTCCTGGTTCTACGAGACCTACGGCGACTGGCACTACGTCAGCCGCCCCTTCGTCATGCCCGCAAACGCCCCCGAGCCTGCCCCCGCAGCAGCGGCTCCACAGCAGGCAGCACCAGAGCAGCCAAAAGCGGCAGAGCCGCAGGCCGCGGCGAAACCCGCTGCCCCCTCAAAGGCCTCGGCAAACGACGAGGACAAGGAGGAGGCCCGTCTCCTCCGGGAGGCGGAGAAAAGGGCGAAGGCTGCCGCCCCGAAGCCCCGGGCCGCTCGGGCAAAGCAGGCCCAGGTCGCCCTCAACCAGCGGCCAAAGACGGAGAAGGAGACCCGTCTCCTCATCGACGAGGCTTTGCGTGCCGTAGGCTGGGCGGCGGATACGGAGAGCCTCCGCTACGCCAGGGGCGCCCGGCCGGCGAAGGGGCGGGATCAGGCCATCGCCGAGTGGCCCACGGAGTCGAAGTCCGGCACCGGCCACGTGGACTACGCCCTCTTCCACGGGGAGAGGCTCGTGGCCACCATCGAGGCGAAGTCCCTGGAGAAGGACATTCCGGCGGTGCTCGACGGCCAGTGCGCCGAATACTCCAGCCACATCCGCCCCGAGGACGCGCCCTTCCTCCTCCCCGGCGCCCCCTGGGGAAAGTATCAGGTGCCCTTCACCTTCGCCACCAATGGCAGGCCCTATCTTGAGCAGTACAAGGAAAAGTCCGGCATCTGGTTCCGCGACCTCCGGGATCCGAGCCTCGCGCCAAGGGCTCTCTCTGGCTGGGTGAGCCCCGCCGGCATCGACGAGCTCCTGGCGAAGGACCTCCGCGCCGCCGACGACCGGCTGCGGCGGGAAAAGGAGGATTACCTGACGGATCCCCAGGGCCTCGCCCTCCGGCCCTACCAGAAAAGGGCGGTGGAGGCGGTGGAGCAGGCCGTCCTCGACGGCCGCCGCCGCATCCTTCTCGCCATGGCCACCGGCACCGGCAAGACCCGCACCATCCTCGCCATGATGTACCGGTTCCTGAAGACGAACCGTTTCCGCCGCATCCTCTTCCTCGTGGATCGGACGACCCTGGGGGATCAGGCCCTGGACGTCTTCCGGGACGTGCGCCTTGAGGAGCTCATGCCCCTCAGCAAGATTTACAATATCAAGGGCCTGAAGGAGGCGGGCATAGATCCTGAGACCCGGGTCTCCGTGGCCACCGTCCAGTCCATGGTGCGCCGTCTCGACGGCCTCGAGGAAACCATGCCCTCCGTCACCGACTTTGACCTCATCCTCATCGACGAGGCCCACCGGGGCTACGGCCTCGACCGGGAGCTGGACGAGGAGGAGGCCCTCTACGCCGACCAGCGCGCCTACCAGAGCTGCTATCGGGCCGTTCTCGACTACTTCGACGCTGTGAAGATCGCCCTCACCGCCACCCCGGCCCTCCAGACCACGGAGCTCTTCGGCGCCCCCATCTACACCTACAGCTACCGGGAGGCCGTCATCGAGGGCTACCTCGTGGACTACGACGCCCCCCATATCATAAGGACCCGCCTCTCCACCGAGGGCATCCACTACAGGAAGGGGGAGCAGGTCACCACCTACGACACCGCCACTGGAGAAATCAATCTCGCGGAGCTCCCGGACGAGCTGGACTTCGACGTGGACGCCTTTAATCGGCAGGTCATCACCGAGGACTTCAACCGCACGGTGCTCACGGAAATCGCCAAGAACCTGGACCCCGAGTCCCCGGACCTTTCCGGCAAGACCCTCATCTACGCCGCCAACGACGCCCACGCGGACCTCATCGTGCGGCTTCTCAAGGAAATCTTCAGCGACACCGGCGTCAGTGGCGACGCCATCGTGAAGATCACCGGCAAGGCCTGTGGCGGCAACAAAAAGAAAATCGACGACCTCATCAGCCGCTTCAAGAACGAGCCCTACCCCAGCATCGCCGTCACCGTGGACCTTTTGACCACCGGCATCGACGTGCCGAAAATCACCACCCTCGTCTTCCTGCGGCGGGTCAAATCCCGCATCCTCTACGAGCAGATGCTGGGGAGGGCCACCCGCCTCTGCCCCGAGATCCACAAGGAGAAATTCGACATCTACGACGCGGTGGGCCTCTACGACGCATTGGAGGACGTCACCAATATGAAGCCCGTGGTGAAGAATCCGAAGGCCACGGTAAAGGACCTCTTGGACTCCCTGGAGAAAGCCACCACCGCCCGGGAGCAGGACTACTTCGCAGGCCAGCTGCGGGCTGCCCTCCAGCGGAAAAAGCGCCGGCTCACGGAGGAGGAAGAGGCCCAGGTAAGAGATCTCGCCGGCGAGAGCCTCACCTCCCTCCTGAAGCGGCTGGAGACCATGGAGCCCGAGGAGGCGGCAAAGCTCCTGCTGGAGAAAAAGACCGCCCTCCTCTACCTGGGCCAGCCAAAGGAGGGAGGAGGCAGGCCCCTCGTGGTCTCCGACGCAAAGGACGAGCTCACCGCCCACGACCGCAGCTTCGGCAAGGGAGAGGAGCGGCCCGAGGACTACCTGGAGGCCTTCACCCGCTATATCAAGGATCACCAGAACGAGATCGCAGCCCTGCGCCTCATCGTGACCCGCCCCGCCAGTCTGACGCTTTCCGCCCTGAAGAGTCTGCGCCTGACCCTCGACCGGGAGGGCTTCACCACCGAGCGGCTCAACACCGCCGTGGCGGCGGCGGAGCACGTGGCAAAGGGAGAGCAGGAGGACGCCGCCGACATCATCACCCTCGTGCGCCGCTACGCCATCGGCAGCCGCCTCATGAGCCGCCGCGAGCGGGTGGAGCACGCCATGACGCGGCTCCGGCAGGGCCACACCTTCACGAAGCAGGAGCAGAACTGGCTGCGCCGCATCGAGAAGTATCTCCTGCAGCAGTCCGTCATCCAGCGGGAGACCTTCGACGAGGACGACCGCTTCCGGCGGGACGGGGGCTTTAGCCGCATCGACAAGGTCTTTGACGGCCGGCTCGAAGGCCTCCTTGCCCAGCTCAACGAATATCTCTACGACGATGGAGGAACATCCGCTTGAATACACAGGAAATCATTGGAAAGCTCTGGAAGCTCTGCGACGTGCTCCGGGACGACGGCATCACCTACCACCAGTACGTGACGGAGCTCACCTACCTCCTTTTCCTCAAGATGGCAAAGGAGACAAAGACCGAGGAAAACCTCCCCGAGGGCTACCGCTGGGACGACCTGAAGGAAAGGAGCGGCCTCGATCTCAAGACCTTCTACCGGAAGCTCCTGGAGCATCTGGGGGAAAAGGGCGAGGGCCCCATCCGTAGCATCTACCAGGGGGCCCAGACGAATATCGACGAGCCGAAGAATCTGGAGAAAATCATCCGCACCATCGACGCCCTCGACTGGTACTCCGCCCGGGAGGAGGGCCTGGGGAACCTCTACGAGGGGCTTCTGGAGAGAAATGCCAGCGAGAAAAAGTCCGGCGCAGGCCAGTACTTCACCCCTCGCGTCCTCATCGACGTCATGACAGACCTCATGGCGCCCCAGGCCGGCGAGCGGTGCAACGATCCCGCCTGCGGCACCTTTGGCTTCATGATTGCCGCCGCAAGGTATATCTCGGAGCGCACCGATAGCTTCTACGACCTGAAGGACGAGGTGGCCGCCTTCGAGCGGAGCGAGGCCTTCACCGGCTGCGAGCTGGTGAAGGATACCCACCGCCTGGCCCTCATGAACGCCCTGCTCCACGACATGCACGGGGAGATAAAGCTCGGAGACACCCTATCGAATGAAGGAAAGTCCATGAAGGGCTACGACCTGGTGCTGACGAATCCCCCCTTCGGCACGAAGAAGGGAGGCGAGCGGGCCACGAGGGACGACCTCACCTACCCCACCAGCAACAAGCAGCTGAACTTCCTCCAGCACATCTACCGGAGCCTCCGCACCACAGGCCAGGCCCGGGCCGCCGTCGTCCTGCCGGACAACGTGCTCTTCGCCGACGGGGACGGGGAGAAGATCCGCCGGGATCTCCTCGCGAAGTGCAACCTCCACACCATCCTCCGGCTCCCCACCGGCATCTTCTACGCCCATGGGGTCCAGACGAACGTCCTCTTCTTCACCCGGGGCAAGGAGCCCACCGGGAACACGAAGGAAATCTGGTACTACGACATGCGCACGGGGATGCGCTCCTTCGGCAAGACGAATCCCCTCACGAGGGCGGACTTCCAGGAATTCGAGGAGTGCTACCACGCCGCGGACATCACGAAGCGGCAAGAGACCTACAGCGCGGAAAATCCCCAGGGCCGCTGGCGCAGGTACCCCATCGAGGAGATCCTCGCCCGGGACGCCACCAGCCTCGACATCACCTGGCTCCAGCCCGAGGAGGAGCAGGATAGCCGCAGCCTAGGGGAGATCCTGACGGAAATCCAGGCCGAGAGCGACGAGATAGCCGCCGCCACAAAAGAGCTCACGGAGCTCCTCTCTGAAGTGGAGGGCTGATATGGAGATAGCAGCCCTCAAGAAAAGAATCCTCTCCCTGGCTATGGAGGGAAAGCTCACAAAGCGGGAGCCGACCGACGAGCCCGCCGCAATCCTGCTGGAAAAGATAGCCGCCGAGCGGGAGCGTCTCATAAAGGAAAAGAAGCTCAAAAAGCAAAAGCCCCTGCCCCCCATCGAGGAAAAGAAAAAGCCCTATCCGCTGCCCAAGGGCTGGGAGTGGGTAAGGCTGGGAGAGCTGGCATCTCTCGTTACAAAGGGAACAACTCCGCGAGGTGGAGAATCCGCGTATGACAAAGAGGGAATTGGTTTCTTACGAGTTGAAAATCTTATCGGCTTTGATAAACTAGATACAACGAATATAAGATACATCAAGTCGGAAATTCATGAGGGTGCCTTAAAGCGATCCATCATAGAAGAAAATGACATACTGATTTCTATTGCAGGGACGTTGGGAAGGACGGCTCTGGTTCGACAAGAAGATTTGCCACTGAATACCAATCAAGCTATATCTATTGTGCGAATGGTGGATGTTCGGCTTGTTGATGTTATGTATCTCATTTATGCTCTGAATACGAACTCTGTGAAGCAATCGTTTGCGGAAAAGACAAAAGTAACAGCTATTCCGAACCTTACACTAGAACTTATATCAAATTGCGTGATTCCCATTCCTCCCCTGGCGGAGCAGCGGCGTATTGTGGCACGGCTGGAGGAGCTGCTGGGGCGGGTGGACACCATCGCCGAGGCCCGGGAACAGCTGCGGGCGGACGCCGCCGCCGCAAAGAAGCGGATCCTGACCCTCGCCCTCACCGGCCACCTCCTCCCCCAGCAGGAAACCGACGAGCCCGCCCCCACCCTCCTCGCCAAAATCGCCGCCGAAAAAGAGCGGCTGGTGGCAGCAAAGAAGCTCAAAAAACAAAAACCCCTGCCCCCCATCGAGGAAAAGGAAAAGCCCTTCGACCTCCCAAAGGGCTGGGCATGGGTGCGGCTGGGAGAGCTCTTTGAGGTCAATCCGAAAAATGACGTCGATGATGAGATGGAGGCTGGCTTTATGCCCATGCCCCTTTTGCAAGGAGGCTTCCAGAATCATCATACCTTCGAGCCGCGGAAATGGAAGGAAATCAAGAAGGGCTATTCGCACTTTGCGAACGGCGATATTGTGGTGGCAAAAATCTCTCCCTGCTTCGAAAACAGGAAGTCCGCCATTATCGAGAATCTTCCAAATGGTGTAGGTGCGGGGACGACGGAGCTCGTTGTATTGCGGGACAGGAAGAATCTGATTTGCAAGGAGTATATCCTGTTCCTTTGCAAGAGCGAGGAATTTATCCGAGAGGGAAGCAAGAAGTTTACTGGCACAGTCGGACAACAACGCATCGCAAAGGACTATGTGGGAAACTATGTCATAGCACTCCCCCCGCTGGCGGAGCAAAAGCGCCTGGCCGCCCGCCTCACCACCCTCTTCTCCGCCCTGAACCACCTGGCTTGATAAAGCGCCGCACCAATCCATTGCGACAGCAGGAGTCTTGCTTGCCACCTGGCTTGACAGAACGCCGCACCAATCCATTGCGATACTCCCGAGCCCTGCTTGCCTCCCTCTAGAGGGAGGTGGCACGCGAAGCGTGACGGAGGGAGTCTCCGAGACGGATGGAAATCGGTTGTTGGACGTGCTACGAACTGGAGAAATTCTCTCTAAGGAAGTGGCGTCCTTGCGCCCGTCCATCATCCGAGTATCAGCATCCTCGCAGACTCCCCCCGCCCCTTCGGGGCACCCCCCTCCAGCGGGGGGGCAGGCTTGACTCATACGGTCGCAATAAGCCAGACAGTCCAGAAAGTCGTTAGGCAAACCACTATAAAACCCCGCCCATTTACACAGGCGGGGTCTTTTTCAAGGAGCAGGCGTATTTTTTGTGCCCTCCTGTCCCATGCGGGTGGCGATGGTGTTTCGGAGGAGGTTGGCGTAGGCCTTTGCCCCCTGGGCGTTCGGGTGGATGTGGTCGGAGACGAGCCACTCGGGGTGGTCCTTTACGGTGCTGTACCAGTCCACCACCGTGACGGTGGGGTAGGACTCGGGGATGTGGGCGATGTAGGCGTTGTTCGTGTCCTGCCACTTGAGCCTCGGGCCGTAGACATTGACCCAGAAGATGTGGCGGTTCGGATCCGCCGTCAGGTAGTCGAGGAGCGCCCTTGTCCCCACTTCGTAGCGCTCCGACCCTGCCACGGGGCCGTTTGTGCCGAGGGCGATGACCACCACATTCCCCAGCTGGCCCTGGGCGGCGAAGGCCTTGGCGATGTCAAGGCCGCCACCCACGTAGCGGGAGACCTCTGCGTCGATGTGGGCGCCGGGGAAGGCGGCGAGGAGCGAGTCGGCGGAGCCCAGCATGACGGAGTCGCCGATCATGGTGACGCCTGTGAGGGCGGCCTCGCCCCGGGCCTTTGCCGCCTCCTGGGCCTTCCGCGTTTCCTCGGCCTTCTGCTGGGCGTCCGCTTCCTTCTCGGCGGCGAGCTTTTCCGCGTTTGCCGTGAGGCTCTGCCGGAGGGCGGCCTCGTCCGCCTTTACATTCTTCGAGAAGGCGATGCCGGTGATGCCGTAGGCGATGCAGACGATGCCCGCCAGGCAGGTGAGGGAGAAGGCGAGGCGCTTCATGAAGAAGAACTCGGAGCCGGGCAGATGGAGCCGTGTCACGCAGTCCGTCACCGCGTCGGACCAAATGGAGAGGAGAAGGATGGCGGCGAGCTCCAGGGCGGGCGCGTAGGGGAGGCTATCCCAGCCCCGGACGGCGAAGAGATGGAGCACTGGATACTGCCAGAGGAATATGGCGTAGCTCTTTTTCCCCACCCAGCGGAAGAAGCGGTTCTCCACCGCGCTGCCCATAGCGTCGCCGTAGCGCAGCAGGAGGGCGAGCATGGCGCAGAAAAGGAGCGTAAGGGAGAGCATGCCGCCCTCGTAGACGCGGGGGCTGGATCCGTCCAGGATGAGGCAGGCGGCGACCGTCACGGCAAGGCCTGCGAGGAGGAGCGCGCCCGCAAAGACATTTTCCTTCTCGCGCCCTCCCGTGTAGAAAAAGCCGACTGCCGCGCCCAGGAGCAGGGCGTAGCTACGGGTGTCCGTGCCGTAGTAGAGCCGCGTGATGTCCATGCCCTGCTGGTAGAAGAGGGGCATGAGGAGGCAGAGGTCGAGGGCGATGATGAGGATGGCAAAGGCTCCCACCCGCCGGGAAAAGACCCGGTTGAAGAGGGAGAACAGCAGGAAAAACAGCGGCCAGAGGAGGAAGAACTGGAGCTCGATGCCCAGGAACCACAGGTGGGTGAAGGGGGAGGCGTTCATCATGCGGGCGAAGTAGTCCGCCGACTGGCTTATCTGCCACCAGTTGTTGCAGCCCAGGAGGATGGAGAGGGCCTCGGGCCGCACCGCCTCGATGGAGGCGGGGGCGAGGAAGGTGAAGACCCCGATGGAGGTCAGGAGCATGAGGAGGAGCGGCGGATAGATGCGAAGGAGCTTCTTCCCATAGTAGCGAAGCAGCGAGAAGCGCCCCGCCTCCTGGTCCCTTTCTGATGTGTAGGCCAGGAGAAAGCCGGACAGCACGAAAAAGAGGGATACCCCCAGGTACCCTCCCTTTACGGTGTCCGGAAACATATGGAAAAGCGTCACGCCCACAATCGCCAGGGTGCGAAGGGCATCGAGCCCCGGAAGGCGCCTTTTCTGCTGTGTATTCAAAGCGAGCACAAATACATCTCCTTTTTGTGTGCTTCTGTAGAGAATATAAAAAAATAACCACCTTGCCATGTCGAGCGGTTCTTCTTGTTTTTATCCTAGATGCGGGGCCGGGGAAGGCCCGATGGCATGCTGCTTGTAGTATAGCTTTTTTTAGAGAAGGCTTCAAGAAGGAAATCTGTCCTTTTTTATGGAAAAGCATTTGCCCAATGGGAGGAAAAACGGTACAATAAAGGAAGAACAGCACGTTTGCGCGGGAGTGCCCCGCGCTTTTTACGGAGGTGGAGGCCATGTATTTTTACTGTGAGAAATGCAAGAAGGAATATCCCATCAGCAGCCATTCCTACCGCTGCGAGTGCGGCGGCATGTTCCGGCTGTATAAGGAGAAGGGGGAGACCCTCGAGATGCCCATTACCCTCGGGGACTTCCCGACGCCGCTTCTGCCCATCCAGGAGGAGGGCAAGGACTTCATCCTGAAGCTGGAGAATCTCCTCCCCACGGGCTCCTTCAAGGACCGGGGCGCCAAGACCCTCATCAACGCCATCCATCGGGACGGCATCCGGAAGATCGCCCTGGACTCGGCGGGCAACGCCGGCGCCTCCATGGCGGCCTACGCGGCAGCGGCGGGCATGGAGTGCACCGTCTACGTGCCGGATGATGCGTCTCTTGAGACCATCGCCCAGATCGAGGCCTACGGGGCGAAGATCGTGAAGGTCCCCAATGGACGCATGAACGCCTGCTCGGCGGTGAAGATGAACCTTGGGGATGCCTACTACGCCTCCCACGTCTACAATCCCCTTTTCTTCGAGGGCATGAAGGCCATGGCGAAGGAGATGACGGATCAGCTGGGGGGCCACATCCCCGACTACATCTTCATCCCCGTGGGCAACGGCACCATGCTCATCGGCCTGTTCCTGGGCTTTATGGAGCTGGGGCGGCTGCCCCACTTCGTGGCCGTCCAGTCCTCTAAGTGCGCGCCGGTCTATGAGGCGTACCATGGCCTCGATCCCCAGCCGAAGAAGCATACCATCGCCCAGGCCCTTCGCATCGAGGAGCCGAAGCGCATCGAGACCATCCTCTCCGCCATAAAGGCCTCCTTCGGCGATGTCATCACGGTGGAGGACAAGGAGATCCTCGCGGCAAAGCAGCGGCTCGGCCTCCGGGGCGTCTATGTGGAGCTGAGCTCTGCGGCAGCCCTCGCCGGGGCCCTGAAGTTCTTCAAGGACGGCAAGCCGGACAACTATCGGGTGATTCTCCCCATGACAGGAAACGGACTCAAGAGGTGACACATGCTCTATGCAATGATTGATATCGGGTCGAACACGGTGCGCATGGCCATCTACCAGATCAAGGATGGCGAGGCGGAGCTCCTCATGAAGAAGAAGCATCTCGTGGGCCTCGCCGCCTATGTCCAGGAGGGCATCATGCTCCAGACGGGCATCGACCGGGCCGTGGAGATCCTCTCGGGCTTCAAGGCGTTCCTCGCCCAGTTCGGCATCGACAACATGGTGGCCTTCACCACGGCGGCCCTCCGAAATGCCACCAACAGCCGGGAGGCGGTGGGGGAGATCGAGCGGCGCACGGGCATCCCCATCCGCATCATCCTGGGGGAGGAGGAGGCGGAGTACGACTTCCTCGGCGCCATCCACGGTCTCGCGGCATCGGACGGCCTCATCGTGGATATCGGCGGCGGCTCCACGGAGCTGGTGGCCTACGAGGATCGCACCATCGCGAAGAAGACGAGCCTCCCCATGGGGTCCCTGGCCTTCCGCACGAAGTACGTGAAGGGGCTCCTCCCCACGTCGGAGGACGTGGAGACCATGCGGGCTGCGGCCCGGGAGCATCTGAAGGCGGAAAAGGACTTCGCCGGCCTCACGTACCCGGAGCTGGTGGGTATCGGCGGCACCTTCAAGGGGGCCGCGGCTCTCTACCGGGATGTGTACGGGGCGGAGGGGCCCATGGAGGTGGAAAAGCTCGACGAGCTCATCGACCGCTTCGAGTTTACGGGAAAGATCACGGAGAACATGACCATCTCCCTCCTGCGGGCCGTGCCCGAGAGAATGCACACCATCCTCCCCGGCCTCGTCATCGCCAGCGAGGTGGCCGCCTTCTTCGGGGCAAAGCAGATTACCTACAGCGACTCCGGCGTCCGGGAGGGCTACCTCTACGCGGAGGTGCTGAAGGAAGCGAAATGAGCTGGGCTTTTTCCTTGCAGCAAGGAAACGAATAAAGACACAAGAAAACCGCCTGTTCGGCGGTTTTTTTGTGGCAGGCAAAGTTGACAGCTGTCTGTACTGCTTGCTATACTGTTTTCAGCCACCCTACGGTAGGCGGTTGTTTTCAAAGCCTCGCAGAAAGGTCGGGTTCACGATTTGCTGGATTCTTGCCGAAAGCGAGGTAACGCTATGGATACGACGAATATCACATTACTTTTGATACTTCTCATCCTCATTATCGCAAAAAAATAACCGCCCAATGTTTCCAGCAGCCGGCGGTTATTCCTTAAAGCAGTAACCATCGAGCGAGGCGACAGCCGTCTATCGGTGGCTTTTTATATTTTTAGTATACTATATCCTGCACGGAAATTCAAGAAAAATGATAGGGCGCAACATTTCTGTCAGGAGTATTTCTAGTTCATTGGCTATTTTCGCAGGCTTTCCCGATACGCGGCGATGGCGCGGATGTCCTTTGGGCTCGTGCGGCAGCAGCCGCCGATGAGGGTCGCGCCTGCCCTGTGCCAGTCCTTCACGTAGTCCGCGTAGCTTACGCCATTTCCATGCCAGGTCTTTGTCTTCCCGTCGTAGACCTCCCCCGTATTCGGGTAGACGACGATGGGCTTTTCCGTCCCCTCCCGCATGCGGCGGATGAGGGAGGCCACGTAGTCCGGCGCCGTGCAGTTGATGCCGATGGCCACCACCTGGGGGAGGCCGTCGAGGATCCTAGCGCAGTCCCGCACATCGTCCCCCGCATTCGTGTGAAGGGCGTCGGTGCAGGAGAAGGATACCCAGGCGGGGATGCCCTCACCGTGGCGGGTGAGCTCCTCGCACTCGGCCAGGGCCTCGTCGAGCACCGGGATGGTCTCGCAGGCGAAGAGGTCCGGCTTTGCCGAGGCGAGGATGGCGATGCGCTCACTGTGGAAGTCCGCGAGCTCCGCCCGGCTCTTGCCGTAGTCCCCTCGGTACTCGGAGCCATCGGCAAGATAGGCCCCGTAGGGCCCGATGGAGGCCGCCGCCATGGGCGCGAGGGGCCCTGTGGCCTTCGCCCCCGCCGCCTGCACCAGGCGCACGGAGCGCACCATAAGCTCCCGGGCCTCATCGCGCGAGAAGCCCCGGCTCTCGAAGCCCTCCACCGTGGCCTGGTAGCTGGCGCTCGTCCCCACGTCGGCCCCGGCGGCGAAGTAGTCCTCATGGACGCTCTGGATAAGCTCCGGCTTCTCATAGAGGGCCTTAGCCGACCACAGGGGGTCGCTCACGTCGAAGCCCCGGGCATCGAGCTCCGTCCCCATGGCCCCGTCCAGCACGAGAAAGGGCTCCTTTGCCAGTGCATTTTTTATGATATCCATTTACTGCAGCAGCTCCTTTGGCGGCTCCTCGCCGAACCATTTCTTGTAAATTTCCGTGAAGGTGCCGTCCTTCTTGATTTTCGCGAGGCCGTCGTTGATTTTCTTCAAAAGCTCCGTATCGCCCTTTCGGACGGCGATGGCCAGATCCTCCTGGGTGAGGGCGACGGGGGCCGTCTCCACTCTTTCGCCACCCGTCTTCATGACGTAGTAGGCATTTGTCGGGATATCGTTGATGACCGCGTCCACGCCGCCGTTCTGCACCTCGAGGAAGGCCTCGTTGATGGTGTTAAAGACGCGCACATTGGCCCCATCGATTTTCCGCGCGGCCTCCTCGCCGGTGGAGCCGATGGAGACGCCGAGGGTCTTGCCCTTCAGGTCCTCCGCCGTCTGGATCCGCGTGTCGCCCTTCCGCACGATGACGCCGAGGCCCGCGATGTAGTAGCGGTCGGAGAAGTCCACGCTCTGCTTCCGGTCGTCCGTCACCGTGATGTCATTGATGGCCACGTCGATGTCCCGGGACTGGAGGGCGGGAATGAGCCCGTCGAAGGCCCGGTTGTTGATCTCCACGTCGAAGCCCTCTTCCTTGCCGATGGCCCGGATGATGTCCACATCGTAGCCCACGTAGTCCTTCGTGGACTCGTCCTGGGAGCCAAAGGGCGGATAGGCCGCGTCCATGCCCACCTTCAGGGTCTTGCCGCCGTCCGTCCCGCCGCAGCCCACCAGGAGCAGCAGGAATAGCGCAGAGAGCAGGGATAGGAAAATACGTCGTTTCATCGGTCACACTCACTTCCAGAATCGCAGAAAACACGGCGCCCGCTGGCGCCTTTTTCTGTAGCTTAGCAAGAATAACCTATATTGTCAATATGTTTTATTTGTAAACTACAGACGCCTGTGGGGCGCGATGCTTTACAAAAGCTCCCCCATCCAGTCGGCCAAGGGCTTCTGCTCCGCCGTGAGCCAGGCGAGGTACTCCTGGCCAAAGGCAGGGTGGTGGCAGAGGGCGCCGTCCAGCATGGCGATGCTTTCCATAAAGTCCCGCTTCGAGAGAACCCCCTCCTGGGCGACGAATGCACCGAGGAAGAAGAGGAGCAGGGAGTAGAGGGCCGCGAGGCATACGAAATAGATGCGCAGATCCCCGCCCTGCTTCTGGGGAAAGCCGTGGACGTAGAGGCTGTTGACGAGATACTGGGCGATGGCCCCCTCATAGGGCGCGAGAAGCGGCAAGAGCTCCTCCTCGAGGGCCTCATTTCGCTTCGCGAGGCGGCCTAGCTCCAGCGGCCCATTCTGCACGTCGTAGACGGCGAGGACCAGCGGGAAGAAGAGGAGCATCTCCTCATGCCCCTCCGGGGAGAGGCTCCGGGCATGGAGCACGTCCTCGATATCCGCTTGGGCCAGCCGGTGGAGGAAGGAGAAGATCTGGCGCATGCGGGCTGTGCGGTCGGAGTGGATGGAGTCCGCGAGAAGCTGGGCCTCCTCCGGGAGAAAGAGCGCCCCCTCGGGGAGGACGATGTTTTCCTCGCCCACCTCCTCAAGCTGCTCCGCCATGGTCTCCCAGAAGAATCCCAGGGCTGCAAGCCCCTCCCTGAGCGTCAGCCGGTCGTCCAGCAGCAAATGGGAGGAGGCGTCCATAAGCGAAAGGACGAAGCCCTCCCCATGGACAGACCTATGGCAGGCGTCGTAGGCCCGGAAGGAGGGATCGTCCGCCACCGTCTCGAAGGTCATGGGCCCATCGAAAAGGGCCGCCTCCTGGGCTACGGGGCAGGTCATGGAGAGGGCCTCGAAAAAGAGGTGCTCCCCCATGCGGGTCACTTCCCGGGGAAAGGTGTAGCAGACATTCGAGAGAATCTCCGCCCCATGGGCCCGCTGCAGGGAGCAAAGGGCGTCCTCCCGCAGAAAGGGGCAGCGCCCCTCCTCCATGTGGATGGTATAGACATCGCCACTTTTATCAAGCCGCCCCATAGACTCCCGGTACTCCGCCCCCGTCATAAGCTGCCGCCACCGCTTTCGGGTCCCCCCATCAATGGGAATCCCCCAAAGCCTGCAGCACCTGGACCCGCACCGGGCCCCATCGCAGACAAACCGCCCCACATAAGCCGGTCGTCGTATCATCATCTCCATAGGCACATCCTTGTATATCGTTTCAGCAATTCAATGCGACCCATAGGGAATCCAGTCCTCGCGAAATTCCTCAGCAAACATGGAGTCCTCTATATCCCGGTCTGTTGTCGGACGTGAGGCGCGGACGAGGAAATCCACATTGTGAAATTGCCTTGCCCATTCGTACACCGCAATGGGCAGCTTCCTCGCCCCGGCGATATCTTCCTCATCATCTATGAAATCGATATAGACATTTGTTGCAGAGCGGTTTGTATGGAATATTTGGCAGGGAATACGCTCATCGTTCCTGTGACATCTGATTCCGGATTTTCCAGTTTCCATACGTATCATTTCCTTTTTTCCATAGCGTCACTTTCCCTTGAGAAATCTCCAGACCCGCTTTTACAGCGTGGCCATCTTGCGAAACTTTTCCTCGCTGACGCCCAGTTCCTGGGCAGCCTGGGAAATGGTCAGAATTCCCTTTTGGACAAGGGAACGCAGAGTATCAAGAGAACCTTTTTTCTCGCCACGGCGCATCAGCTTTTCACTGTATAGTTCTAAAACGCGACCACCCATGATATCATCGACTCCCTTCTGTATTTCTTCATTATTTTGCAAAATATAGTCAGCAACGCGAACAATCAGCTTTGTGATATCCCAATATAGCTCTGGATGTTTCTCCTGAATGAGATAGGCATTGAGGCGGGCGGCAAGGGTCTGATACTCGGATAGCAGGGTAAAGGCTTCTTCGGAGTCTGGGGCAAGATCCTTGAGCTCTTTCTCATATCGCAGGATATAATAGGGCAGGAGGAGCAACAGCCGCTTCTCGAAAATCCTGTCCAGCGTGTAGTCCGATAGATGGAGGACCGGCACCCGGTAGGTGGTGCGCTGGCCATCGGGGAACTCCACCGTCGCCGCAAGCTCCGGCTTTTTCTCCTTGTCGCTGCGAAGATACAGCACCGCTGCCAGTGGGAAGCGTATCACAAGGGGCTCGCTCTCCTGCTCCCGAGCCTCCTCCAGCGCGATGGCGGCGCCATACTCAAACATCCGAAGCACCATGGCCCCATCCGGCGTGCTCTGGCACTCCACGTGGTAGCGCTTCCCCTGGATGCGCAGAATGGAGTCGGTGATGAGCTTCTTATGGACGACAAACTGCTCATTGCGAAGCTGCGCCTTTTCCACGTCCTCGGGATAGTCCGTGCCGAAGATTTCATTGATGAGTGCGATAAGAAGCTGTGGCAGCTTCTGCACGATGGTGCGGTACACATCGTCAAACACCGTCGAATTGTCCTTGCGCTTGCGCGTAGCCATGCCTGCACCTCCCGTTCCCATTTCTATCTTTATTATATCGCACGGGAAAACGAACGTCTATCCTTTTGGATTCTTTTAGCTGGATTTCAAGCTGTGCATTAAGAATAGACTTTTGGCTTGGGAAATGGTATAATGACTTGTTGAAACTCTATTATGAACGCAGAAAACCATAGAGGTGAGATTGTGGATTTTGGTCAGGGAAAGGTCGTGCCGGTCAATCTGGAGCACGAGATGAAGAACTCATACATCGACTATGCTATGAGCGTCATCGTCGCCCGTGCGCTGCCGGATGTCCGGGATGGCCTGAAGCCTGTGCATCGGCGTATCCTCTACGCCATGCAGGAAGCAGGCATGGGCTCCAACAAGCCCTACAAGAAGTCGGCGCGTATCGTCGGCGAGGTTCTCGGTAAATATCACCCCCACGGAGACTCCTCCGTGTATAATGCCATCGTCCGCATGGCGCAGGATTTCTCCATGCGCTACATGCTGGCCGACGGCCACGGCAACTTCGGCTCGGTGGATGGCGATCCCGCCGCTGCCATGCGCTACACCGAGGTGCGCATGTCGAAGGTGGCGGAGCTCATGCTCCAGGACATCGACAAGGAGACGGTGGACTTCGCGCCGAACTACGATGAGTCCCTGAAGGAGCCCACGGTGCTCCCGGCGAAGTTCCCCCAGCTCCTCGTGAACGGCACGGCGGGCATCGCCGTCGGCATGGCGACGAATATCCCGCCCCACAACATGTGCGAGGTCATCGACGGCACCCTCATGCTCATCGACAACCCGGATGCCACGGTCGAGAACCTCATGACCGTCATAAAGGGACCGGACTTCCCGACGGCGGGCCTCATCCTGGGCTCCGAGGGCATCCGCCAGGCCTACACCACGGGCCGGGGCATCATCAAGATGCGGGCGGACTGCCACATCGAGACGCTTTCGAACGGCAAGCCTCGCATCGTCGTGACGGAGCTCCCGTACCAGGTCAACAAGGCCCGTCTCGTGGAGAAGATCGCTGAGCTCGTCCGGGACAAGCAGATTGAGGGCATCACGGCGCTCAACGACGAGTCGGACCGCACGGGTATGCGCATCGTCATCGACCTGCGCCGGGATGCCAATGCCAACGTCATTTTGAACCAGCTCTACAAGCATACCCAGCTCCAGGACAGCTTCGGCGTCATCATGCTGGCCCTTGTGGACGGCAAGCCCGAGGTGCTGAACCTGAAGCAGGTGCTCCACCACTATATCATCCATCAGGAGGATGTCATCACCCGCCGGACGAAGTATGAGCTGGCAAAGGCGGAGGCCCGCGCCCATATCCTCGAAGGTCTGACCATCGCCCTCGACCATCTGGATGCCGTCATCACGACCATCCGGGAGAGCCGCACGGCAGACATCGCCCGCGACGCCCTTATGCAGGGCTTCAAGCTCAGCGAGAAGCAGGCCCAGGCCATCCTCGACCTCCGTCTCCAGCGCCTCACCGGCCTGGAGCGGGAGAAAATCGAGGAGGAGTACCAGGAGGTGCTGGCCGCCATCGAGGAGTACAAGGCAATCCTCGCGGATGAAATGAAAATCCTCGCCATCGTCAAGAAGGAGCTCACGGAGGTCAAGGAGAAGTACGGCGACGCCCGCCGCACCCGCCTGACCATCGACACCAGCGAGATCGACGTGGAGGACCTCATCGCCGAGGAGGATGTGGTCATCACCCTCACGCATAACAACTACATCAAGCGCATGCCGCTCGATACGTATCGCCGCCAGAACCGCGGCGGCAAGGGCGTCAAGGGCATGGGGACGAAGGAGACGGATTTCGTCGAGAACCTCCTCATCACCACCACCCACCACACGATCCTCTTCTTCACGAACCGCGGCCGGGTCTACCACCTGAAGGCCTACGAGATCGCAGAGTCCAGCCGGGCGGCAAAGGGCACGGCCATCGTGAACCTGCTGCAGCTCCAGGGCGGCGAGACCATCACCGCCATCATCCAGGTCAAGGGCTTCAACCCCGACGCCTTCCTCTTCCTCGCCACGAAGAAGGGCATCGTGAAGAAGACGAGCCTGGCGGAGTTCCAGAATATCCGCCGGGGCGGCCTCTTCGCCGTCACCCTCGACGAGGACGACGAGCTCATCGGCGTCAAGTTCACGAACGGGCATCACGATGTCATCCTCGGCACGAAGTGGGGCATGGCCATCATATTCAACGAGGACGATGTCCGGGCCATGGGCCGCACCGCTCGCGGCGTCCGGGGCATCCGCCTGGTGGATGGGGACGAGGTCATCGGCATGGACACCCTCACGCTGAACGCGGAGGTCTTGACCGTCACGGCCGAGGGCTATGGCAAGCGCACCCGCACCACCGAGTACCGCACCCAGTCCCGGGCCGGCAAGGGCATCATCAACCTGAAGGTCACGGAAAAGACCGGCGACGTCATCGGCCTCCGGGTCGTCCACGAGAGCCAGGAGCTCATGCTCATCACGGAGGAGGGCATCGTCATCCGGACGAATATCGCCGACATCTCCGTCATCAGCCGCAACACCCAGGGCGTCCGCCTCATGAACACGGCAGAGAGCGACAAGGTCGCCTCCATGGCCGTCATGGAGCAGAAGGACGAATAAGCTTTTGAGCTTCCACATTTTTCAAAAAGAGGTCACCGCAGCGATGTGGTGGCCTTTTTCAGACAAACTGCCAAATCCCATGCTATGCTAAAGAAAATCTAGAAAAGAAAGGATGATACCTATGTCATTCATGCTCATACTCATCATGGTGGCGAACGTCGCCATCAGCTTCTTCAATGCCAAGAGCGCCGGCCAGGTCTGGGCGGAGAGCAAGGCCCTCGGCGGCTGGATCCGCCTGCTGGCCTGGTGCGCCGCCATCCAGTCCGCCATCGGCTTCACCATGGTATACCTCATCGTGGTGGGCTACGTCGCCCTCTCCGTGGGCTACCTCTCTCCGCAGCTATTCAATAGCCTCATGGGCCTCGTCTACCTCATGATCATCGTCCCCGCCATCGGCACGGGCCTCATCATCACCATCCAGTCCTGGATCGCCGCCTTCCGGGAGAAATCCCTCATGAACATCGGCGTCGCCGGCTGGAACACCTTCGCGACGGTCTACAACACCTACAACGCCGTCCAGTCCTTCGGCCCCGCCCTCGACAGCGTCACGGAGGGCCTCGGCGGCCTCTTCGACTCCGACAGCGACTCCGACAGCCAGGCCTACCGGGTCATCCTGCTGGCCGCCATCGTGCTGCTGGCCGGCGTCATGACCACCACCGTCATCGTCCGCCGCTACACCGCATCGCTCCCCGTCTCGGAGGAAGTCCGGAACGCCGGCATGCGCGACCTCTCCATGCGGTAAGAGTGAGACAATCAAATACAGGAACGACCCCGAAGGCTCAGAAACTGCCCTTCGGGGTCGTTTTTTGTGCGCCAGCGAATCTTTTACCGAAAGTGGCCTTGTTTTGATAAGCAATTATCCCTTAATCTATAGCTTATCCCTTAAAACATGCCATAAATTAAGGGAAAACGGATAAGGGTAAGGGAAAGCGGTGCGCTGGACAGACCTTTCGGCAAGCAGGATATTTTTGAATGACAACACGACTTGCTGAAAAATGTGATATACTAGAGGAAATGCCCATGAATTTTGTGATGAAATAGCGAAAATTACGGAGAATTTTGTGATGGAGCGCTTACAGCGGAAGATTGACACATATCTTGAAAACTGGAAACAGACAGAAGGGCGCCTTCCCCTCATCATCAAGGGAGCGCGGCAGATCGGGAAGACCGAGGCGGTGCTTTCCTTTGCGCGAAAGCACTATGCCCATGTGCTGGAAATCAACTTTGCCCTGCAGAAGGAGTTCCGCAGCATCTTCGACGAGGGCTATACCGTCGAGACCATCGTGCAGAATATCACCCTGCTCCGGCCTGACTGGGAGCTCGTGCCGGGGGAGACGCTTCTTTTCTTCGACGAGCTCCAGGCCTGCCCCGCCTGCGCCACCTCCCTCAAGGCCTTTCGGCTCGATGGCCGCTACGATGTCATTTGCTCCGGCTCCCTCATGGGCATCAACTATCAGGAAATCGAGTCGAACAGCGTGGGCTACAAGGAAGATGTGACCATGCACCCCCTGGACTTCGAGGAGTTCCTCTGGGCAAAGGGCTATCATCCCGAGCAAATCGAGTCCTTCTACCAGCACATGAGGTCGCTGCGCCCGCTCTCCGCCACCGCCCTCGAGGTGCTGCAGAGGTCTTTCCGGGAGTACCTGGTATTGGGCGGCATGCCCGCCGTCGTCTGGACCTTTATCCAGCAGGGCAACTACAGCCGGACCCTTGCCCTCCAGAGGCAGCTCCTCCTGGGCTATGAGGAGGACATCACGAAGTACGCCCAGGGCATGGACCAGGCGAGAATCCTGAATGCCTATCGGAAAATCCCCGTCTTTCTCGGCAAGGACAACAAGAAGTTCCAGATCTCGAAGGTTGCCCACGGGGCACGGAGCCGGGAATACGTCGGTGTCACCGACTGGCTGGCAAATGCCGGCATCGTGAATATCTGCTACTGCCTCGAGCACCCGGAGCTCCCCCTGAAGGGCAATATCGACCCGGACAACTATCGCATCTACTTCGGCGACACGGGCCTCCTCGTGGCCTCCCTCGATGAGGAGGCGCAGGTGGATCTACGGGCTAACAAGAACTTCGGCGTCTACAAGGGGGCCCTCTACGAAAACATCGTGGCCCAAATGCTCACAGCCCAGGGCTATGGCCTTTATTTTTACCGCAACCGGTCGGCGACAATGGAAATCGACTTCTTCCTGCGGGACGCTGACTCCTTGCTCCCCGTGGAGGTCAAGGCAGGAAACACCGGCGCAAAATCCCTCCGCGCCCTGCTGGACAGCGAAAAATACCCCGACGTGAGGCGCGGCATCAAGCTCGCCGACGCTAACATCGGGGCAAACGAAAACATCACCACTTTCCCCTACGCCCTGACCTTCCTGCTGAAGCGGTGGATTTTTGAGCAAATTTTATAGAAATTGCAAGAAAAAGATATGTGCTGTATGATTAGGAGAAGAACTGAGGTGAAGAAAATTGCAGTTAAATGAATTGCATGTGGGCGAGTGCGCGACCATCGGGCATGTGGGGGGCTCGGGGGCGCTTCGGCAGCATTTCTTGGATATGGGAGTGATACCGGGGGCGCGGATCACGCTTGTGAAGTTCGCGCCCATGGGGGACCCCATCGAATTTCGCATCCACGACTACGAGCTGACGCTCCGGGTGGACGATGCGAAGAAGATTACCATCGAGCAGTGCGATATGGCGTCCGGCGAGGTGCCCGAGGCGCCGGGAGATTTCTTTACGGCGGAGCACCCGGGCCTCGGCGAGGGCGGGCGCTATCATGTGCGGCAGGGGGAGAATCCTTTGCCGGAGGACCAGACCCTGACCTTTGCCCTCGCCGGCAACCAGAACTGCGGCAAGACGACGCTTTTCAACCAGCTGACGGGCTCGAAGCAGCACGTGGGCAACTTCCCCGGCGTCACCGTGGCCCAGAAGAGCGGCAGCATCCGGGGGCATGAGCGCACGCTCCTGACGGATCTGCCGGGCATTTACTCCATGTCCCCCTACACGGATGAGGAGATCGTCTCCCGGGAGTTCATCCTGCGGGAGAGCCCCTCTGGCATCATCAACATCGTGGACGCGACGAATATCGAGCGGAACCTCTACCTGACGCTGCAGCTCATGGAGCTGGACCGGCCCATGGTGCTGGCCCTCAATATGATGGACGAGCTCACGGGCAACGGGGGCTCTGTGGACATCAATGGCATGGAGTCCCGCCTCGGCATCCCGGTGGTGCCCATATCCGCCGCCAAGGGGGAGGGGCTCGAGGAGTTGGTGCAGCACGCTCTCCACGTGGCCCACTACCAGGAAAAGCCGGGGCGGCTGGACTTCTGCGAGGAGTCGGATCACGGGGGCGCGGTGCACCGCTGCCTCCACGGCATCATGCACCTCATCGAGGACCATGCGGCCGCCGCCCATATTCCCGTGCGCTTTGCAGCGACGAAGCTCATCGAGGGGGATGGCAGGGTGCTCGCGGCCCTTCGGCTGGAGCAGAACGAGCGGGACATGATGGAGCACATCATCACCCAGATGGAAAGGGAGCGGGGCCTCGACCGTGCGGCGGCCATCGCCGACATGAGGTTTTCCTTTATCGAGAAGCTAGTGGGAGCTACGTTCCACAAGGCGCGGGAGAGCCGCCAGCATGAGCGCAGCCGCCGCATCGACCGGGTGCTGACGGGAAAGTACACGGCCATCCCCATGTTCCTCCTCATCATGAGCCTCGTGTTCTTCCTGACCTTCAATGTGGTGGGGGCGGCGCTGCAGGATCTGGTGGCGGCGGGCATCGGGCTCCTGCAGGACAGCGTGGACGAGCTCCTCACGGCCACGGGGGTCAATGCGGCCATGCACTCCCTCGTCATCGACGGCGTGTTCCAGGGGGTGGGCACGGTGCTGTCCTTCCTGCCCATCATCGTGACGCTGTTCTTCTTCCTGTCCCTTTTGGAGGACACGGGCTATATGGCGCGCATCGCCTTCGTCATGGACGAGTGGCTGCGGAAAATCGGCCTCTCGGGCCGCAGCATCGTGCCGCTCCTCATCGGCTTCGGCTGCTCCGTGCCCGCCATCATGGCGACCCGGACGCTTCCGTCAGAAAGAGATCGGCGCATGACGATTCTCCTGACCCCCTTCATGAGCTGCTCGGCAAAGCTGCCCCTTTACGGCTTCCTCACGGCTGCCTTCTTCGGGGACTATGGGGCACTGCCCATGATACTCCTGTACTTCGGCGGCATGGGGGTAGGGGTCCTCACGGCGTATCTTGGGAAAAACACCCTGTTCAAGGGGGAGGCGGTGCCCTTCGTCATGGAGCTGCCAAACTACCGGATGCCCGGTGCCCGGAATGTCCTGCAGCTCCTGTGGGAGAAGTCGGCGGACTTCCTCGAACGGGCCTTTTCCATCATCTTCATCGCCACGCTGGTGGTCTGGTTTCTCCAGACCTTCGACTTCCGCCTGGACATGGTGGCGGACTCGGAGGACAGCATCATGGCAGCTCTTGCCAGCTGGATCTCGCCGATCTTCGCGCCCCTGGGCTTCGGGGACTGGCGCATCTCCACGGCCCTGCTGTCGGGCTTCATGGCAAAGGAGAGCATCGTGGCCACCATGGGCATCCTCTTCGGCACGACCGCGCTCCCAAGCCTCCTGACCCCCCTCGCCGCTGCGTCGCTTCTGACCTTCTGCCTGCTCTATACCCCCTGCGTGGCAGCCATCACGTCGGTGAAGAGGGAGCTGGGGACACAGTGGGCCATCTGGGTCGTCATCTTCCAATGCGTCATCGCCTGGATTATGGCCTTCATCGTCCACACGATTGGCCTGCTCTTTGCATAAATCCTTGTGGTTCCAAGAAAATAATGATAAAAATACAAGGCCCCCGCCCATTTACACAGGCGGGGGTCTTGTGGTATGCTATGCAAAGCCACCAAACGGTAGGCGGTTGTTTGCGCCTCGCAGAAAGGTCGATGTTCATCGTTTTTCCTTGAATTTCTTCCGAAAGCGAGGTGATAGCTCATGGAGTCTTTGGATTTGACGCTAATCATAATCCTCATGATTCTTGTAGTTCTAAAAAAATAACCGCCCAATGTTCGCAGCAAGAAGCGGTTATCCCTTTTAGGTAGCCCATCGAGCGAGGCGACAGCCGTCTATCGGTGGCTTTTTCTATGCTTAGTATACTAGGTTTTCCCACCAAATTCAAGAAAAATCGAAAAAAAGCCTCCCTCAGGGAGGGAGGTGGCGCGAAGCGCCGGAAGGAGCCCGCTCGCAGGACTTTCGAGCGGGCTCCTTTCTATCAGCCGGCCCCTATCGCAAGGGGCGTGGTGTATTCAGGGAACTGCGTTATTTTTCCTCGCCCTTCAGGAAGTGCTCCTTGGCAAAGCTCATGTCCTGGACGAGCTCCATGGTGCCCATGTAGGCGCCACCCTTGTCCCGGACGGCCATGTACTTCACTAGGAAGGGCTTGCCGCCCCGGTCCATCCAGATGGCGACCTCGTCCCGGCGCTTGTTCTTGAAGTCGTCGATGATGGTGCGGACGATGGGCTCCACCTTTGGCGGGTGGCAGGAGTAGACCTCCCGGCCCAGGGCCGCCAGCGGGCGCTTGAAGACCTTTGGGCCCTCGTTGAAGAAGCGGTTGATGTCGTTTGCGTCCACGAAGGTGATTTCGAGGGGAATGGTGTTGAGGAGGGCGGTGAGCTGGGGGAGCGTGAAGGTGCCGCCGGCGAGGACGATGTCGCCGCCATTGACGCTGGCCGGGGGCTCCTCAGCAGCCTGCTCCGCGGCCTGCTCGGCCTCCGTCCAGACCTCCCGCTCCACACCGAAGCAGAGGGCGTAGTCCTTCATGTCCCGGTAGACACCCTGCCAGTCCTCGTCGGTCAATGTGACGGAGGCGATGGGGTAGAGGATGTTCTCCTCCTTGGCAATCATTTCCTCCGCCCGGGTCAGGACGGCCTCCAGGCGCACATTCCATTCCGCGTCCCGGGTGCGCTTCTTCACCAGGGCGGAGATCTCCTGGCGAATCTCCACGTCGAGGGCCCACATGACATTGGAGGGGCCGGTGATGCCGTACTTCGTGGCGAGAATCGGGTAGAGGAGGTCGCCCTTCTTGTGGTAGTGGGCGCCAATCTGGGCGAGCTGGTCGAGGGCGCTGTCGTCCCCCTCCTTGGCGGCGGCGAGGAGCTTTTTCAGGGCTTCGTTTTCCTTGTAGAGGACGGAGAGGGGGTGGCCCGGGGTGGCGGCGAGCTCCTGGGCCTTTGCGGTCCTATCCTCCAGGGTGGATTTCTGGACCTTCGGGCTCTCGGAGGCGCAGCCGGTCTTCTGGTGGAAGAGGGCGGAGTGGACATCGCAGAGCTTTCGCACCTGCTCCACGGGCACGCCGTCCTGCATGAGGGACTGCTCCGCCTTCATGATTTCCCGGGCGTCCACGGAGGAGAAGTTCTCCACGAACTCCTGCCGCACGGTCTCAAGGCTCTCGCCCTCCCCCAGGCGGGTCAGGTAGCTCTTGAGGTTTGTGATGCGGTCGTCGCCGATGGACTCCACAGCGACAGCGGGCTTTGCAGCGTCCGCCTCCGCCTTCTTTTCCTCGGAGCCTGCCCCGAGGTCCGGCATGGTGCCTGCGAGGGTGAAGCCCGCCTGCATGAAGGCGCCGACGACCTTCGTCATGTCGATGCCCTTCATCTTTGCCCCCTTCGGGATGGTCATGAGCTTCGCGACGGAGTGCAGCATCGCCTTGTTCTTGATTTCGGTGAAGCCCAGGTCATAGAGGATGTCGATGACTTCCGGGTATTCCTGGGTGAGGGAGTAGACGCTTTTCGAGAGGTCGAGTTCCTTTGCCATGTGGGGTTGCTCCTTTATCGTGCATTTTATCGGTGAATATCTCTAGCAATTGATAGTAGTATACAAAAGAAAATAAAGAAAATCCGTTGCAATTGTAACGGATTTTCTTCGTTTGGAAAAGCACATACTTCAGAGACAACGCCGTACCATTTCCGGGTTGTCGAGCGCCATATCGAGGAGGCGGCTGAGTATGCTGGGATATTTGTCGCCAAGTTTCTTTGCTTTTTCGAAAGTATCTGGTGTGACATGCAGTGCAATCGTCTTGCTCCGAGGGTACTTTCTCTGTTCCTTTGCAAAAATCGCAAATTTCTGCAGCTGCTGCTCTGTCAGCTCAGGGGCATCCTCATCGGGAACGATGGGACGCTTTGCCGCGTCTCTGATTTCTGCGATTTGTTCAGCGGTCAGCTTTTGATTTTTTGAAAGCGTCATTCTACGAATCATAATACAGCCTCCTTTCTCTTGGTGTAGCTAGTCTTGCGGAAATAATGCGTGTGGCATCCTCACGCAGGGTATAGACGACAAACAGGATATCTGCCACTTTGCCTATCGTGATGAATCAATCCTCATCTGTGCTATGAATTTCATCGAAAAAATCCAGCCGAAGGGAATCATTGAATACGTACATTGCCGTCTCGAAGGATATTCCATGCTTCTTTTTGTTGATGGAGTTTTTCTGTTCATCCCATTCAAATTGGGATGTGTCTGGAATCTGGCTCATATCTACATTTTAGCATAGACCTTTGAAAAAGCAACAGAGGAAAATTACTCAAAAATCTTTGCTTCCCTTGGGCTGAATTCTTAGGTTTTCTACGAAAAAGAGCCCCCAAAAGGCTGGGGGCTCTCGATGTTGTTATTGGGTTTTGCCGCCGCTTCCGCCCTGGGTGGGTACGGAGGTATCGGCTGCAGGGGCGGGAGCCGTCTCCCGGGGGGCCGTTGCTGGCTCCTTCTGGGGCGCGGTCTCCCGGGTGCTCGGCGTGCTGTCCTCCTTTGAGGAGGAGGACTCGGTACGCCGCGATTCCTTTGGCGTGGAGGCTTTCCTGTCGCTTCCGCTGCTGGTGGAGTGCTTGCTGGAATTGTAGGAGCTGGCCTTGCCGATGGAGTGATCGGAGGCAGGAACCTCCTTTGCCGTGGAGGGGATGGAGTTGCGGTACTCCAGCTCCGTGCGGCTGAGATCCGACTGGGCCTGGGCATTCATCTGGATGCCCAGTGTGTCCGCGATGGAGGTCCGGAGGTCCTTGATGCTCGGGATCCAGTAGCTGACCCCGTCGATGTAGAGGGGCTTTCCGGGCACCATGTCCGTCTTGAGGCCGTTCTTCTGGGACTCCTTCAATGTGCCGACGAACTCCAGGATCTGCCGGAGGCTCATGTCCGTCTTGATGGAGCCCATGACTTCCTTGATGATGGAGGGCAGGCTCGTGATGGTGGAGGGGGAGACGAGCTTATCCATGCAGGCCTTCATGAACTTCTGCTGGCGGCGGATGCGGCCGATGTCGCCCTCCTCGTCCCGGTAGCGCACGTAGGTGACGGCCGTCTTGCCGTCCATGTGCTGGGGGCCCGGCTTCAGGTCGATGAGGAGGCCTCCGTCGTCATCCCAGGGGTCCTCGTAGTACATGCGCTTTTCCACGTCGATGTCGATGCCGCCCAGGGCGTCGATGATCTTCACGAAGGACTTCGTGTTGATGATGACGTAGTGGTCGATGTTGAGCCCCAGGAAGTCCTCCACCGTGCGCTGGGTGAGCTTCTCCCCGCCATAGGCGTAGGCGGCGTTGATCTTGTCCCAGCCGTGGCCCTTGATCTTCACGCGGGTGTCCCGGGGCACGGAGAGGAGGGAGGCCTGGTTGTTCTTCGGATCCAGGGCTGCTACCATGAGGGTATCGCTGCGTCCCACGTCGTCGTCTCGCTCGTCCACGCCCATGATCATGATGGTGGACTTGTCGTGGGCGACGAGGAGGCCTTCCTCCGCCGGCGCATCGTCCTTTTTGTCGAGAAGGCCGGAGGAGGCGAAGAGTGCGCCGAGACCTGCGGCGAGGAAGAAGACCAGGGCGATGACCACATAGGCCCAGGTGTGCTTCTTCTTTCGCTCTGCACGGCGCGGAGCTGGCGGTTGCTTTTGCAAGTTCATACCCTCTTTTGATTTTGTCTGATTTTTAAAATTTCATTCATGTGATATACAAACAGCACTATTATACTGGATAGTGCAGAAAATTACCAGTGTACAAACGTCTCAACTTTAGCGCGCTCAAATGAAAATCGTCGGGAAAGGCAAGGGAAAGCACATGGCAGTGGAAATCGAGCGGAAATTCCGCGTGGCAAAGGACTGGAGACCGGAGGGAAAGGGTACGCCCATCGCCCAGGGGTATCTGTCGGAGACCCCGGATAGGACCGTCCGGGTCAGGCGGTACGGCGATAGTTTCTTCCTGACGGTCAAGGGCCGGACGGAGGGCATCACCCGCCTTGAGTTTGAGTACACCATCCCCATGGAGGATGGCAAGGCGCTGCTCTCCCTCTGTCCCAGCGTCATCGAGAAGGATCGCTACGAGGTGGACGTAGAGGGGAGCCTTTGGGAGGTGGACGTCTTTCACGGGGAAAACGAAGGGCTCACCATCGCGGAGATCGAGCTTCCCAGGGAAGACGCTCCCTTTGCCCACCCCGACTGGCTCCGTGAGGAGGTCACGGGCGACGTGCGCTACTACAATGCGGAGCTGGCAAAGCACCCCTATCGGGAGAGGGAAAAGTAATCCCAAAGTAATCCACAAAATCCTGTGGCAGAGCTGTGGAGAAGCTCCACGAAATATTGTATACAGGACGGATAAAGAGGATAGATATGGGGTTATCCACGGAGTTATCCACATTATCCACCGTTTTGCCGGTCATTTTGAAAAAAATCCTTGCACATTGTCCACAATTGCGTATATATTATAGAAGGAAAGACAGCAATCGGCGTTTTTCTCGGAAAGTTATCCACAGCTGTGGATGAAAGTGTGGATAACCAAACATAGAAGAACGCTCGTGAAAATGGGCAATATGGAAGAGTATCTCTAGGAGGAATCGATATGCTGAATGAAGAAATCGTTGAGACCATGATCCAGATGGCGACGGACGCCATGCGAAATGCCTACGCCCCTTACAATGGGGTAAAGACCGGCGCCTGCGTCCTCGCCAGCGACGGCACCCTCTACACGGGCTGCAGCGTGGAGAATATCTCCCAGCAGCTCTACGCCGCCGCGGAGCAGGTGGCCCTCTACAAGGCTATCTCGGACGGCAAGCGGGACTTCGACGGGGTGGCCGTCATCGGCAATACGGAAAAGCCCTTCATCCCCAACGGCGCCGTCTGCCAGATCCTGGCGGAGTTCCACGTGGCGGATGTGGTCATGGCAAATACGGCAGGCGACCACAAGATCGTCCCCCTCAGCGAGCTCGCCCCCTACGCGGAGGAGCGCATCGAAATGGTGCAGCTCGCCCGCCAGGCAAAGGACGCTGAGTAAAAGGGGAAGCCTGCCCATAGTGCGGAGCAGTCCGTGCGGACAGAGCCCACCGACTCCCTCCGACACGCTTGCGGCGTGCCACCTCCCTCGGGAGGGAGGTATTCGCCCGACCGGTTCCAAGTGCAGGATTCGTTACAACCAGCATCGCACCAGCCTTCCGTTGCCAAGCTGCCTTGCTTAGCCTCGTCCCCCTCTCGAGGGGGATGGCCCGATAGGGTCAGGGGGAGTCTGCGGGGAAGTACATATCTCATTTGCACTCTATATTGACGTGATAGGAATAAAAAAGGTTCCTTCTGAGCTTTTTTAGATGCTCAGAAGGAACCTTTTTCGTATGCCCTTTTTACGCCTCGGCCTTGGCGAGGAACTTCTTGCTCTCCACAGCGAAGCGCTCGTGGGTGCCGCTGCCGATCTCCCCCTTGTCGTCGTAGGCGGTGACGGTGAACGTGAACTTCCGCCCGTCCACCTCCGTCAGGAGCGCCTCGGCCCGCACCGGACGGCCCAGCGGCGTCGCCCGCTTGTGGGCGATGGAGAGCGATATCCCCACCGTCGTCCAGCCCTCAGGCATTTTCGCCTCCAATAGCTCTGTGGCCGCCTTCTCCATGAGGCAGGTCATGGCCGGCGTGGCGTAGACGGGGAGCGACCCGCTCCCCATGGCCTTTGCCGTATTCGTTTCCGTCACCTGGCTTTTGACCTCGTTTTTCAAGCCTGCTTCGATTCCCTCAAATGTCATGCTGCCGCTTCCCTTCCAATCAAGAAATCGTTTTCCCTATCTATTGTAGCGAGTTAAGAAGAGCTCGTCAATCAGAGCTCCGTCTGCAGCAGCGTGGCGAATTTTTGGAGGGCATCCTCATTCCTCCGGTAGTAGGTCCACTTGCCGCAGCGCTTCGCCTCCAGCAGCCCTGCCCGCAGCAGGATGTCGAGATAGTGGGAAATGGTGGATTGGGCGATGCCGGCCTTATCGCAAATCGAGCCCACGCACACGCTATTGGGGAAGGTCTCCCCCTCCGGGATGTGCAGGCCCTGGGGCGGGAAATTCTCATCCGGATTCTTCAGCCATTTGAGGATGTTCAGCCGTGTCTCATTCGATAGGGCCTTGAAGATATCAAGTGTTTTCTTATCCATGGTTCCATTATATCGAGATAATTCGATAAGTCAAGTGCTCTCTTGTAAATTCTACTCGCCTCTGACGAATTTCCACTCCGACGAGTACGGTCCCCACAGCATCGCGAACCGCACCCGCTTCCTCGTCCGGGTCATCCGCGCCGTCCGAAAGGCGGTGGGGGACTTCCCCATCTCCGTGCGCTTCGGCGGGGCCGACTACATGCCCGGCGGCAGCACGGTGGAGGACGCAGCCGAGGCAGCGAGAATCCTCGCGCGGGAGGATATCGACCTCTTGAGCCTTTCTGGCGGCCTCTGTATCTTCCAGCGGCGGGGCCACAGCGAGCCGGGCTTCTTCGCCGACATGGCGGAGGCGGTGAAGGGCGCCGTTGATACGCCGGTACTGCTCACCGGCGGCATCCGGCGCCCGGGGGAGGCAGAGCACTTCCTTGCGGCAGGCACCGCCGACCCTGCCACAAGATGGACGAGGCAGGCATCACCTACCGCATGATTTACCTCGGCGGCCTCGCCGGCAAGGGCAAGCTCGAGGACAGCACCCGCCGCCACAGCATGGCCTCCGTATAAGCAGAAAATATCAGGCTTGAATCGAACCAGAATCGAATCAAGCGTGTGGTTCGATTCTGATCCGAAGTCACGGGATGTGCCCTTAGTGTAAAATAATACTCGGTGGGGTTGCAATAAAAAGGGATGACCTTTATC
>CAMCRT010000012.1 GCA_945877355.1 uncultured Mitsuokella sp.
GACGACTATGCGCCCTTCCTCGTCATCGAGCTGGCGGGGCTCTACAAGGACAGCGCCTACTACAGCGGGGCCATCGCCCTCTACGAAAAGGCGCTTGCCCTTCCGATCATTGCACAAAACGACGCCATGGTGGAGGAATTCAAAAAATCCATCCGCTACCTCGGCATCGTTTCTGATATCCTTGCGAAACACCATGCAGAGGGTACGCCCTACCCTGCGATTCCAGAGCCCATCCGGCAGGAGATTGAGACTGCCTTCGGGGCAGACTGAGCATCGCAGATCCCGGGCTATCCCTGTGGGGAAAATCACACTTTGGGGGAATTTTCATGAAGAAAAGCGTAGAAATCCTAGGGCTCCCTATCATAAGCATCACAGAGGGCCGCGAGCTCGGCATGAGCAAGACGCTCCTGATGGATGCGAAGAATGGCACGGTCGCTGCCATCACGATAGAGGATGCCGACTGGTATCGCGGGGTCAAGCTCATCCCGTATGAGTCCGTCATCGCCATCGGCGACGACGCTGTCACGGTGACGAGCAGCGAGAACATCCTGACCCTCGACGATGCCGGGGACTATGAGCAGCTCCTCGATGAGAACATCCGCATCATCGGCACGAAGGCCATCACGAAGTCCGGCACCATCCAGGGCAAGATCTCCGAGGTCTTCGTCGGCGACGACGGCAAGATCGAGAAGTGCGAGGTCACGGCACCGGACGGCACGACGACGGAGGTCGCCTGCGATCAGATTTCTATCTTCGGCAAGGAAGTCACCGTCATCGACCCCACCGGGGAAAAAAAAACGATTAACCTGACGCCCAGCCCGGCCCCTGAGGCCCCCGCTCCGGCACCAGCTCCTGAGGCACCGGCACCCGAAGCGGCAGCACCCGCCCCGGAGGCGCCGGCTCCCGTAGCAGAGGCACCGGCCCCCGCTCCTGAGGCACCGGCACCTGCACCTGCTGCGGAGCCTGCCCCCGAGGCTGCTCCTGCACCGGAGCCCAAGGCAGAGGAGCCAAAAAAGGAAGAGCCGAAGGCCGAGGCGCCGAAGGCTGAGGAAGCCCCGAAGGCAGAGCCTGCTCCTACTCCTGAAAAGGAGACTCCTGCCAAGGAGGAAAAGAAGGAGACAAAGAGCGCAGCAAAGAAGGCGGACAAGGCTGACAAGAAGGACGCTGCGAAGGACGACGCAAAGAAGGCGGCTGACGACAAGGCCACCGAGGAGCGTCATCGCCGCTTCCTCCTGGGCAAGAAGGCAGCCCGCACCATAAAGATGGACAACGGCATCGTCATCGTCGAGGCCGGCCAGGACATCACGGAGGAAGTCCTCCAGAAGGCAAAGCTCGCCAACAAGTTCATCGAGCTCTCTATGAACGTCCAGTAATCGCATATCGCAATCAAAAAAGGTTTCCGAACCCAATCGGAAACCTTTTTTTGATGCCATCTTTTCGCACGACAATAAAAAGTGCAAATTGAGAAGCTGCTCCCCCGGAGACTCCCCCTTGCCCTGCGGGCATTCCCCCTCGGGAGGGGGACGAGGCGAAATTCATCCGCTCGCAATGGAAAGACACATCTGTGGGAGGCTGTTACGAAGGCGTATGAGTTTGCTAGTCGTAACAATCCATTGCGAAATAGTGAGCCTGGCTTGCCTCCCTCCCGAGGGAGGTGGCACGCCGAAGGCGTGACGGAGGAAGTCTCGATGCTCGCAGCAGCGGACTTGTCTCAACCGACAGACGCATCCATTTATTCTGCGGCCTCCGCTTTTTTCCACTCCTCTACAAGGGCGAAGGCTCGCTCCTGGATGCGGGTGGCGAGGAGGCTGCCCTCCTCATCGCTCCCCTCCTCCTCTGGCAAAAGTCCGAGGGTGCGGAGCTCCTCCACCAGCCGGTCCAGCGCGCTCTCCGGGTCCCGGTAGTAGGCGCTGCCCCGGACATGGAGGAAATGCCACCCCAGCCGCTCCAGCACCGCCTCCTGGCGCTGCTTTTCCCGCGCGGCCTCTCCCTCCAGCCACCGCTCGCCGTCACAGGCGATGGCGACGCGGCGCGAGCCGTGGGTGACGGCCATATCCACCGGATAGGCCCCGGCGTAGAAATGCTTGCGCACGGCGAAGCCCCGGGCCGTGAGGGCGCGGGAGACTGCCGTCTCGAGGCTCGTCTCCTCCCGCTCGCCCCCCTGCACCGCCAGCTGCCGGGGCTCCTTTGCATAGGCGAGAAGAGAGCGCCGGAGGTCCCCCAGCTTCAGATCCGTCTCCTTCATGGAGTGGACGAGGAAGATCTGATCCCGGGCGCGGCTCACGGCGACGTTCATGCGGCGGCGGTTGCCCGCCTCCTTGCCCTCGCCATAGAGCCGCAGGGCCTCCTCCCCCTCGTCCTTTGCATCCACAAAGGAGAGGAAGATGATGTCCCGCTCGTCCCCCTGGAACTCCGCCGGCCCCCCCGCCAGGAAGCCATGCTCCTCCAGTGCGGTGATGCCGATGCGCTCCGCCGCGAGCTCCTGGATGCGCTTCGCCTGCTCCGTGCCGAGAAGGGAGATGGCCCCAAAGGTCGCCCCTTGATAGGCCTCCTCCTCGAGGCAGGCCGCCAGAAGCGCCACGATGTAGAGGGCCTCCCCCTCATTCGTCTTGCCCGTGCGGGTCCCCCGGAGCTCGCAGTCCACAAAGGGCTGAAGCTGCCCCGACTCCCGGAGGGGCCGGATGCGCCCGTCGTAGGAAAGCTGGTTGCAAAAGCCGATGATCTCCGGCACAGAGCGGAAATGCTCCGTGAGCATGGCGCCAGAAAAGTGCATCTGGGCGATATCGTAGAGGGATGTGTCGAGGGTGTAGAGGGAGGCATGGGGCAGCACACCGTCGATGGTGGCCCCCATGAGCCGCTGCACCTCCTCTGCCTCCACGCCGATGGCGGCGGGGCTCGTCTGCTTGTCATCCCCCACGATGATGACCTTCTTGCCGAAATAGAGCAGGGGCAGGGCGAGGATATCCGCCTGGCTGGCCTCGTCGCATATGATGACATCGAACTTCGGCCCGCCGGGGGTCAGATGCTCATAAACCCGCGAAAGGGGCATGATCCAGGCGGGCACCGCCATGCGGGCCTCCTGCATGCAGGCCCTGGCCTCCCGGAGGTGGCGGGCCGCATACTTGCCCTTGCCCTTCCCCAGCTTCTTCGTGGCCTTGCTCCAGCCGATGAGGGCGGACTGGAGGCTCGTACCGGCGACGGAGGCGATGAGCTGCTGCCAGGCCCGCTTCTGGGCGAGCTCCGCCGTGAGGTTGCGCAGCCGCGTGGAGGCCGCCTCGATTTCCTCCCCCAGCGTCTCCACATCCTCGGGCGGGGCCTTTTCCAGCTCCTTCGTGAATACCGCATAGAGCCAGGCCGCCTCCGCCTCCTCGGGAGGCTTTCCGCCCCGGTAGCCCTCGTCCAGCACCGCGATATGGTGGGCCCAGACGGGAGCTGCAGAGCTTAGACGCGCGAGGAGCTCCTTTCGCTTTTCATAGGCGCCCTGGAGGCTCTCATAGGAGGAGAGGCGGGCGTATTCAGCGGCATAGTCCTCCGCCGAGCCCGCCTCGATAGCCGCCTCCATGCGATGGGCGAGGGCCCCCTTGCGCCCTGCGCAGGCAGAGCGCGCCGCCCCCAGGGCATCCACCCCGTCCCGCTCCAGATAGTGGAGACGGAGGAGCGCCAGCCAGGGGCCGTAGTCCTCCCGGAGCCACTTCAGCTCCGAGAGGAGCTTCTCCCGGGGCGTCATGTACTTCGTCTGGGGGAGGATCGCATTCGCCGCCACTCCCGCCTGAAAGAGCTCCTTGAGGAGCGGCCCGAAGACCTCCTCATACCAGGAGAGGAGCGACGCCACCTCCCGCCACCGGGCGGCCATCACATCGTCTGCGTCATCCGCGTGGCTGGCGAGCTTTTCGCTCGTCTCCATGCCGTGGGGGGCCAGCAGCATGTCCCACTCCCGCCGGGCCTTTTCCCGGGCCAGGGTGAGATGCACATACTGCATGGCCATCTGGCAGTCGGCACGCCCCGCGAGGGGCTCCCCGTCGATGCGGAAGGCCGCCGCCACATGGACCCAGCGGGGGTGGCGCAGCCGCAGAAGCAGGGGGAGCTTTTTCCCCTCCCCGAAGGCATCCGCCATATCCGAGAGGGTCTGGAGGAGCGCCTCGTCGAGGGAGAGATCCTCCGCCGGCTCCACCAGCCGGCCGAAGAACTGGGTCAGCGCCTGGCCCTTCGCCCGCTGCACCGCCTCGATATCGGCGGAGAGCATGTCGTAGACAGCCCGCTGGGCGCCCCCCTGCCGACCCGCGAGAATCGCTTCCCGGGCCCAGGCCTTTTCGAGGATAGAGAAGTCGATTTTCCCATAGAGGGCATCCGCTGCAGAGAGCGCCAGGGCCTCTAGCTCTGCCCCCTCCTCCAGGACGCTCCCCGCCGCCGTGGCCAGATCCCCCTCCTCCGTGCGGAAGGCATAGGGGAGCTTTTTTAGGATTTCCTCCTCCTTTGCCGCAAAGCCTGCAGCCTGCCCCAGGGCCCGGGTGACCTCCTCCGGCGCAGGCAGCTCCGAAAGGTGCGGCAGCTCCTCCGCCAGCTCCGCCAGGCTCTGCCGGTCAAAGAGGGGATTCGTGGCATAGAGGGCAGCTAGATCCGCCTCCGATAGGGGCATGGCCCCCTCGATGGGCTCCGGCAGCCGCCCCGCCAGCTTCGGATGGCGATGGAGGAAATCCGCCATGCGGGATAGGGACCAGGCCTTTCCCCCGAGGACGAGGGCATCCCGCTTCGCCTCCGCCCGGATGATGGTCTCCCGCCGGGCGCGGAGGCTCTGGAGACTCTCCAGGAGGGTCCTTCGCTCCGATGTGAGCTGCTCCGCCTCCCGGCGAAGGGTATCGGCACTGGCCCGCGTGAGCATCTCCTCGATGCCCGCCACGGACCGCTCCATATCGGCAGGGTTATCCTCCAGCAGGGACACGCAGAGATCCTGTATCCCCTCGGGGAGCTTCTCCTTCAGCACGGAGAGGGCCTTGCTCCGGGAGCTCGTCACCAGCACATGCTGTCCCTTGGAGAGGAAGTGGCCCAATAGATTTGCGATGGTGTGGGTCTTGCCCGTGCCCGGGGGGCCCTCCACCGCCACAGCGTCCGCCGTCTCCAAAAGCCGCGCGATGGCCAGCTGCTCCGCATTGGCCGGCCGTGCGAGAAGGATGTCCTCCGCCTCGCCCCGGGCGTCCGCCAGGAGCTCCTCCGCGTTCTTTTCCCGCTGCTCCGTCTCCGGCTTTTTCCCGCCGGAGGCAATGGCGAGAAGCGCAGGCGGCACCGTGCCCCCCGCGTCGATATCCTGGGCGATGGCCGCCACCGCCCGGGCCGTCCCCGCCCCATGATGGCGCAAAAATAGCACCGTATGGGGGTAGAGGATGTACCAGTCCTTCGGCAGGAGGTCAAAGCGGTGCTCCGCGTAGCGGCAGTTCGGCGATAGGGTCGGTGCCAGCTTCTCCAGCACCTCGGCAAGGTCTCCCGCCGCCGGGTGCACCCCCGAGTCCTCCACCAGGGCGGAAAAGGCGCGGATGCCCTCCCCGTCGATGCCGGGCATATCGCTGAGGATATCCCCGTAGACCTCCGTGGGGAGGCCCGCGTCCAGGACCTGCATCATGCCCCGCTTGTCATAGGCGAGCTTCACCCGCCGCAGGAGCAGCGGGTGGTCGATGGAGCTATCGAGGCCGCTGTAGAGGAAGCCATCAGCCAGCATGAGCTCCAGACTCTCGCTCTGCTTCATGCGGGTATAGAGCTCATAGAGGGTCATGAAGAGCTCCTGGGTGCGAGCCTTCACCAGCTCCCCAGCCCGCCAGAGGGTGCGGCGCCGCTTCCAGTCCTCAAAGGCGGCGATGCGCACGCCGGAGTCCAGGAACCGCTCCGTCACGAGGCCGAGGCGCGCGTCCTTCTTCTGCCGCTCCTCATAGGGCTCGATATCCGCCGTCTCAAAGCTGCGCCACATGGGCGTCCGCACCCAGCCGATAAGCTCGAAGGGGAGCTCCGGGCAGGGGGAGAAGGCGGGCTTTTCCACCTCGAGAAGCACGCCAGAAAAGCCCTCATCCTCAGGCCGAAGGGCGCGGATGCGCTTCGGATCGACAGGCAGCGCATCATAGTAGACGTGCCACGCCTCCTCGTCGATATGGGTCGCCGCCTTTTGGCGCAGCCCCGCCAGCTGGCGGATATACTCCAGCAAATTCCGCACACGTTTCGTCTCTTCCACGCCGATCCTCTTTTCCGCCTATCATTTTATTCGAATACTATCTTATCATTATACCTCTACAGCCAGATTTCCGCCACAAGCAAATCCAAGGAATCGTAGCCGGAAGAAAATACGGCGCTTTGTCGACAGTCTCTACCCGCGGGCTCCTTCCGTCACGCTTCGCGTGCCACCTCCCTCCCCGAGGGAGGCTATATTACCTGGCCTGCTGGAGCCCAAAGCCTCCCTCCGGGAGGGGGGTGCCCGTAGGGCAGGGGGAGCCCGCCCGTAGGGTGCAACAATCAAGGCAGGCCGTGACACCCGGCAACGAAAAACAGGGCCGTTCCTGTAGGAACAGCCCCGTCCGATACTCGTTAGAAAATATAGCTCAGTACAAAATTGATATGGGGATTCTGCTTGATGCCGTCGAGGTGATTCACCAGCGGGAAGCCCATGAAGAAATTCAGGTTCACATTGTCCGCCGGCACACCCCGGACGCCGAAGCCGGTGCTGGCGATGCGCGTCTCATCCTGGCCTGCCGTGCCCTTGCCGGAAACGAAGGCCCCATCCAGGAACACATCGGCGAAGAGCCGCTTCTTCTTGTCGAGGGGCACCATGTAATCAAGCTGCAGAGCCGCACCGCTGTCGCCGAAGATGAGGTTCTCCTTGTAGCCCCGCACCGTATTGATGCCGCCCGGGTAGAACTGCTGGGTCATGGAGAGCATCCCCGTGCTGGCCCACTGGCCCGTCCAGAGCGCCTGGATCTTCTGCCCGTGGCCGTAGTATTTCCGATAGAGCAGCTCCCCGTGGGCGAGGCCGAAGCTACGGTCGTCCTTCTGGCCGAAGATCTCGTTTTCCCCCAGGTGCTTCGTGGCGTAGCCGAGGCGGTAGCCGTAGTTCTGGGAGAGCATGTAGCTGTCGCCCTTCGTGAAGCGGTTGTAGGCGAGATCCACCACATGGGTCTTTGCCTCGTAGGGGAGATAATTGTACTGCATAATCATGGCTATCGCTTGGGCATACGTCTGGTAATCACTGCCGTCCGGTGTCGCCAGTGCATAGTCGTAGAGACCCTGGATCTCGCTGGGCACGTCCGTCGAGAGCTTCGCATTGTAGTAGCGATAGGAGAGATTGAGCGTCGTCTTGCCCGACTCCTTCACGTCGAGGGCATGGGAATAGACGGCACTTGCCATCTGGCTGTGGCCCGTCACATTCCAAGGCTCGAAAAAGCCATCCGTATAGTTCAGCGATGCCACACCATAAGTCAGATTGAGCGTATCACCAGTGCGCCCCACCGGCGTCACATAGTCGATGAGGCCGCTCCTGGAGCCCGTGGAGAAAAGCCCGCTCAGAAGGAGATTGTCCGAGCGGCCCGAGATGCCGTTAAAACGCACCGCATAGCCGTGCTGGTAAAAGCCCACGGACTTGCTGCCCATGTTTTCCAAGATGGCGCCCACCGTCATATTCCGGGGCTCCAGACACTGGATCTCCCAGTCCGCCACGCCCTTCTCACCCTCCTTCAGCGCCACGTGGAGCACCGTATCATGGGCGCCGTGGAACCGGAAGAACGCCTTCTGGAAAGCCGCGGGATCCACCTGCGCTCCCTCCTTGAGGCCGAGATAGCCGGTCACATAGGAGGCGCGAAGCCGGTCGCTCTTCACTGTGATTTTCCCCACGGGGAGAGCCATGAGCTCCGGATTCTGGATATCGGGAGACGGGACCTTCCCCTCCTCCATCTCTGTGATATTGTGATCCTCCAGAACGAAATTAAGGCCATCCTTGTACCGCTGGAGGTGCAGGTCCGGCGCCGTATCCGCCTCATTCGCCCGGCGGATGCTGGGCCCGTAGCCTTTATCCGCATCACTGATATAGCCGTCGATGATGCTCTGGGAGTCCGCAAGCGTCCCCGCACTCGCGCTGCCCATCCCCAAAGAAACCATCGCGAGAGCCGCCGCCCCCGACAAAAGCGCCTTTCCCTGCCTCACAAAATCTCCTCTTTTCCAATCCAAATCAAAGCTGTCCGATAAAATTATAATATGATGATACCATTGTACCATAAATACACCATTTCGCAACCAGGAAATTGGTACAGGAAATGTATCAGGCTCCCTCTATAAAGTACGCTGCAAAGCGGCCCTCCTCCTCGAGGGGGATCCTGGCCTCCACCCGGGTGCCCGTCTCCTCGTAGTCCGTGGATAGGATCTCTGCCACCGCGTGGAGCTCCGAAAGAGCCCGCCCCTCTGCAAAGGGGATGAGAAGCGTCCGCTGCACGTCCCTTGCCCGGAAGAAGTCCGTGAGCCGCGCCTTTAGCTCTGGGAGCCCCTCCCCCGTTCGAGCGGAAATAAAGAGCCCCTCCCGGCCGTTTAGCATCTGGGCCCTCGCCGCCTCGCCCCCCGTAAAGGCATCCGCCTTGTTAAAGACGAAAATCGTAGGCTTATCGAGGGCCTCTAGCTCCCGCAGCACCTTTACCACCGCCTCGATCTGTCCCTCCGCATTGGGGCTCGCGGCGTCCACCACATGGAGGAGCATATCCGCCTCGCATACCTCCTCCAGCGTCGCCCGGAAGGCGGAGACCAGCGCATGGGGGAGCTTCTGGATGAAGCCCACCGTGTCCGTCAGGAGGATCTCCCCCACATCCGGCAGCTCCAGCCGCCGGGTCGTCGGGTCCAGCGTCGCAAAGAGCTTGTCCTCCGCGAAGACCTCCGCCTCCGTCAGGGCGTTCAGCAGCGTGGATTTTCCCGCATTCGTGTAGCCCACCAGGGCCGCCACAGGGATGCAGGCCTCTTTGCGTCTCGCCCTGTGGCGCGAGCGCACCGCCCGCATCCGGTCGATTTCCTGCTGGATATCGTGGATGCGGCTGTGGATGCGCCGCCTGTCCACCTCCAGCTTCGTCTCGCCGGGGCCCCGGGTGCCGATGCCGCCCCCGAGGCGGGAGAGGGCGAGACCTTGGCCGGAGAGCCGAGGGAGATTGTACTGGAGCTGGGCCAGCTCCACCTGGAGCTTTCCCTCCCGGGTCGCCGCCCGCTGGGCGAAGATATCCAGGATGAGGGCCGTCCGGTCGATGACCCGGAGCCCCGTCTCCCGCTCCAGATTCCTCTGCTGGGAGGGGCTGAGCTCATCGTCCACGATGAGGAGATCCGCGTCCAGGCTCTGGGCATCGAGAGCTATCTCCCGCACCTTGCCTTTTCCCAGGAAGAACACGCCGTCCGGCTTCTCCCGCTTCTGGGTGTAGGAGGCCACCACCTCCGCCCCCGCCGTGTCCGCGAGGCGCTTTAGCTCCGCCATGGACTCCTCCAGAGGCAGGGCGCCGCCGAGGCCGATGCCAGCCAGCACCGCTCGCTCCTTGCCCTCCTCCGTCCGATGGGTGACGCTCGCCCCGAGGCGCCGGTTGATTTCCCCAAAGAGCTGGGCGAGGTTCACCTTGTTCATGAGGTGGAGCGGCAGAGGCCCGTAGGAGGACACCAGGGGCGTCCCCTCCTCCGACTCCTCCCCGGTGAAAAAGCCCATGGTGGCAAAGGTCCGCTGCGCAGGGCTCCGCCGCCCGATGGCCGTCATGCAGTCAAAGCGCATCTGCCGCAGCGACGAGATATCCGGTCCCGAGAGCCGGGTGTCTCCCCCCGGGTGAGTGTGGACACAGCGAATGCCGGAGAGCCGGCGCGTAGACTTTGCCGCAAAGTCCGGCAGGGACACGGTCGCCGTATCGCCAAGGGACACTGCCTCCACCGTCCCCTTCCGGGTGAGATAGACAGCCACCTCCCGCCCCAGCTTTTCCGTCAGGACGAGCATCCGCTCCGCCATCTCCTGCGTCACCAGCTGCCCCGGTGGCACCGCGAGGTCATAGAGCTCCATGAGCTCCGCCGCCACGCTCTCCCGGATATTGCTCAAATCCCCATGTATCTTCTTCATAAGTCCGTCTCCTCTATAGCTACTCCCCCTATGGTATCAAAAAAAAGCCTCCCTGTCATTACGACAGAAAGGCAACGGGAAATGCAAGAGCGCGGCGACCTGCTTCGAGTGCCTCCCTCGGGGAGGGAGGTGGCACGCGAAGCGTGACGAAGGGAGCCCGCCCGCAGGCACTTCCATCGCTGCGACCACGTATGGTCCGGCCACAAGCCACAAAATGCCTGTCATTCTTGTCCCGACGATTGACAGCCAAAGAAAAACCGCCTACAATGTCCATAAGGCATCGTTTGGCGGCGATGTGGAGCCCCCACCCCATTTGTTCATCTTTGAGGAAAGGGGGCGAGGCGTATGCATGAGATTATCTTAATCCTCATATTGCTTTTTCTTCTCGTTCTTGAGATCAAGAAACCACAAAAATAAGCCGTCCGTAGCGTCCAAACTCTGACGGCTTATTCTTGTAAGAACCAAAAGGGGGCGGCCGCTAGGCGGTGCCTCTCCTTATAAGTCGCCAGTAGCTCCCAAACTGCGACGACTTGTCTTGAGGTGTAAGCCGCCTGCAGCGTCCAACTCCGGCAGCTTATTCGTAAACCCAAGGGGGCAACCGCTGAGCGGTGCCTCTCTTTATGATTATTATACCAAAGTTTCGCGATTTTACAAGGAGGAATTTCCATGGCGAAGGCAGACGAGGCGGCGCGGCTCTTTGCGGAAAAGTGGGCCGGCAAGGGCTACGAAAAGGGCGAGAGCCAGAAATTCTGGATGGAGCTCCTCTCCTCCGTCCTGGGCGTCGAGAACCCCGCCGACTGGCTCGTCTTCGAGCAGCAGGTCATGCTCGACCACACCTCCTTCATCGACGTGCTCATCCCGAAGACCCACGTCATGATCGAGCAAAAGAGCCTCGGCAAATCCCTCACCGAGCCCATCCGCCAGAGCGACGGCACGAGGCTGAAGCCCATCGAGCAGGCCAAGCGCTACGCCGCGGCGCTGCCCTACTCCGCCCGCCCCCGGTGGATCGTCAGCTGCAACTTCGCCGAGTTCCTCGTCTACGACATGGAGACGCCGAACGCCGAGCCCCAGCAGATTTTACTGAAGGATCTCGAGAAAGAGGCCTACCGCCTCCGCTTCCTCGTGGACACCGGCGACGTGCATCTGGAGCGGGAGATGGAGGTCTCCATCCAGGCCGGCCGTCTCGTGGGCCGCCTCTACGATGCCCTCGCCGCCCAGTACGGCGACATGGAGGACCCCCATATCCAGCGGTCCCTCAATGTCCTCTGCGTCCGCCTCGTCTTCCTCCTCTACGCCGAGGACGCGGGCCTCTTCGGCCGCCACAGTATGTTCCACGACTACATGAAGGACGTGCCCGTCCCCTTCTTCCGCCAGACCCTCCTCCAGCTCTTCCAGGTCCTCGACACCCCTACGGCGGAGCGGGACAAATACCTGAACGACGCCCTATCTCAGTTCCCCTACGTCAATGGCGGCCTCTTCGCCGAGACCGACGTGGAGGTACCCCAGTTCACCGAGGACATCCGCCATATCCTCCTGGACGAGGCCAGTGCCGGCTTCGACTGGAGCGACATCAGCCCCACCATATTCGGCGCCGTCTTCGAGAGCACCCTGAACCCCGCCACCCGTCGCGCCGGCGGCATGCACTACACCAGCATCGAGAACATCCACAAGCTCATCGACCCCCTCTTCCTCGACGACCTGCGGGAGGAGTTCGCCTCCATCCAGGAGATAAAGTCCGCCCCCGCCCGCCAGAAGGCCCTCGCCGCCTTCCACGAAAAGCTCGCCGAGGGCCGCTATTTCGACCCCGCCGCAGGCAGCGGCAACTTCCTGACGGAGACATATCTGTCCCTCCGCCGCCTGGAGAACGAGGTCATAAAGGAGCGCACCGGCGGCGACACGGGCCAGATCATGCTGGGGGCCGTCGAGAGCCCCATCAAGGTCAGCATTGGCCAGTTCTACGGCATCGAGATCAACGACTTCGCCGTCACCGTCGCCCGCACGGCCCTGTGGATCGCCGAGAGCCAGACCCTCGCGGAGACGGAAAGCATCGTCCACCTGAACCTCGACTTCTTCCCCCTGAAGACCTACGACCACCTCCACGAGGGCAACGCCCTGCGGCTGGACTGGAAGGAAATCCTGCCGCCAGCCGATAACGTCCGCATTATGGGCAACCCGCCCTTTGTGGGCTATTCCTATCAAACGGCTGAGCAAAAGGCTGATATCCAGAATATCTGGCAGGACGAAAAAGGCAAGACCATAAAATCCGCCGGGAAAGTGGACTACGTTTCCTGCTGGCACTTCAAAGCCTCCCAATATATGGAAGGAACCTCCATCCGCGCCGCCTTCGTCTCCACCAACTCCATCACGCAAGGCGAGCAGGTCGCCCTCATCTGGAAATATCTCTATGAGCGTTTCCATATCCACATCGATTTTGCCTGGCGCACCTTCAAGTGGAACAGCGAATCAACAGACATGGCGGCTGTTCACTGCGTCATCGTCGGCTTTTCCACTGCCCCTAACGACAAGGAAAAGCGCCTCTACGAAAGCGGACGCTACACTCCCGCTGACACCATCAACCCCTACCTTGTCGCCGCCCCCGCCGTCTTTATCGAAAACCGGAAGAAGCCCCTTTGTGATGTCCCGCCCATGGCGAAGGGAAGCCAGCCCACCGACGACGGCAACCTCATCATCGAGGCGGCGGACTACGAGGAATTTCTCGCAAGGGAGCCAAAGGCTCGCCCCTACGTCCGCCCCTTCATGGGCGCCCGGGAATTCATCAATGGGCTCCCGCGCTATTGCCTATGGCTTGTGGACTGCCCCGCCAAGGAACTACGTGCAATGCCCCTCGTCAAGGCACGGATCGAAGCCTGCCGGGAATTCCGCCTGAAGAGCACCAAGGAAGCAACGCGTCGCTCTGCCGATACGCCGGCAATCTTTCAGGAAAATCGTCAGCCTCCTGATGGCACCCACTATATTGCTGTCCCCATGGTATCCTCGGAAAACCGTCGCTACATCCCCATGGGATATGTGAGCAGCGAGACAGTTGCCAGCAATCTGCTCTTTACCCTCCCCAATGCAACGCTCCCTCTTTTCGCCCTGCTCGTCTCCAACGTCCACATGGCCTGGATGCGGGCCGTAGCGGGACGCCTCAAAAGCGACTACCGCTACTCCAATACCATCGTCTACAACAACTTCCCCTTCCCCACGCTGGACGAAAAGCAGAAGGCGCAGCTCACAAAGACCGCCCAGGCCATCCTAGACGCCCGTGCCAAGGAGCAGGGCGCAAGCCTCGCCGACCTCTACGATGACACCGTCATGCCCAAGGAGCTCCGGGAAGCCCACCGGGCCAACGACCGCGCCGTCCTCGACGCCTACCACCTCCCCCGCACCATCACCGAATCAAGCTGCGTAGCCCACCTCATGCGCCTCTACGAAGCTCTCACCCAAAAGTAACACCCCAGCACGAACCCAGCCTCCCTCCGGGAGGGGGGTGCCCGAAGGGCAGGGGGAGCCCGCCCGTAGGACGTTTCGCAAAAGACAGGCTGTAGCACCCGGTCAGCGCACTAGCCTTCAACAGCCCATTGCCGGCTGCTACGGCAGAGCCCCAAAGCCGCTCCCTACGCCCGGGCTCCCACCGTCACGCTACGCGTGCCACCTCCCTCCCCGAGGGAGGCACTCGAAGCCACCTCCACAATCCTACTACAGGACACGCGGCATTGACACCCTTGTAGAAACGAAACTACAATACTACGTGAGAGGAATATTTCCACATAACCTGTGGGCACCGACAAAAATCCCCCAGCAGCCTAGGCACTGCTGGGGGATTCGTGCATATTATCGAGCTGTCAAAAAATATTTCACTTTTCTAGGAGAAAAGTCTTGACGTGACTTTTCTCCTATGCTATACTCTAGCCATAGAGTTCAAGAGAAACAACCACCAATCGAAAGAAGCGGTTTACATGATAAAGAAACTATCCAGGGCCTTCGGCCTTTTCCTCACAGCAGGAATACTGCTCGCAGGGTTTACCGGCACAAGCGAGGCGGCAACGCCTCAGGCGATTACGCCTCCGGCAGTCACCACGAGCGCTACGGCGGAAGCCACGCAGCAAAGCACCCTCTCCCCCGATGCGGCGGCCATCATCGACAGCCTCAAAGCAAAGGGAACCCCCGAGAGTGCCTACAAAGTCGCAGAAGCTGATGTGGATATCGTTCTCGACGCTGTTGCATTCTCCGCAGGTCCGATGGACTAAGAAAACAAATAAAGAAATTCAAGAGCCCTGTCTGAGCGTCAGACAGGGCTCTTTCGTGTTTTAGGTTCCCGCGAGTATATCGTCCTTTAGAAGCTCGAACAGGCTTTCCTGATAGAAGGCCGCGCCTCCCCTTTGGAGGACTTCCTTCACCCCCTGTAGAGCGGGATGGGTGACGCTCTCTAGCTTTTTGAGCTGGCTCTCCGGGAGAGGCTTTGCGGGCCGGTAGAGCTCCGCCTCGTAGCGCCAGGCCGTGGCGCTCTTATAGCGCTTTAGCACGCTCTGGGCCATGAGGAGGCCCTCCGGGTCGTAGTCTCCCGCGTAGCGGAAGGAAGCACCGCCAGCCTCCAGCCGATCGAGGAGGGCCCAGCTGGCGTATTTTGGCTGGCCCTGGAGACAGAGGAGGGGCAGACGGCGGCCGGCCTCCTGCAGGGCGTCCAGCAGGGCGGAGAATACGCCGGAGTTCTCCACGATGTAGACGGGGCTCTCCTCCACCGGGCGAAATACCTCCGCCCGGACGATCTCTCGCAGAGGGGCGTTAAAGGGGGCGAAGGCCTCTGCCGCCGCCCGCCAATAGGGGGCGGTCTCCCCCTGGGGCACAAGCCCAAAGGTGGTGACGAAGTTCTGGATATCCTCCCGCAGGAGCCTCACCTCGTAAAGGAGGAGCGCCCGCCCCTCGGCTCCCTCCCCCTCCACCGAGGGGTACAGCCAGGAGAGGGCCTGCAGGAAGATCCGGGCCAGGCGGGTGCCCTCGTCGAGGGCGTGGGGATCCCCCGTCAGCCGGTTGGCGAAGAAGGGCAGCCGCTCATAGCGGGTGGGAAGGCTCGCAAGAGCCCGGGCCACCGCCGTGAGGAGCGCCTCATCCCGCCAGTCCTCCCGGTGGGCGAGGCGGTGGGCGCCGCCCCGTCTCCAGCCCTCCTGCAGCAGGCGAAGCCAGGTGGCGGCAGGGCCGCTGGAGTGCGTCACGAGGAGCCGGGAGAGAAGGGAGACGACAGCCCTCTCCTCTGCCTCCCGCTCCTTCTGCCGGCTGATAAGCTTTCCTCCCATCAGTGCTGTGAGCACGGCAGGCAGGGACACGCCCGCAAAGCGGGTGGCCTCCCAGGCCTTCTCAAAGGCCCGCCAGGAAATACTCGTCCCGTCCTCCACAGGTCGGCCAAAGAAGCGAGAGAGCTCCCTCCCAGCCCCCTCTGGCACCCGGTAGTTCCCGGCGAAGCGGCCGAGCCTCTTGTATTTCTCACAGAAGGCCAGTGCCAGGACCAGAAGCGCCCCATTCCCCTGAACATAGGCAAAGGCCTCCTCCTCAAGCATCCTGTTCCTCCTTCTCCGGCTCCTCCGCCCGCTCCGTCACCAGGGTGCAGGCCTTGCCATCCCAGTGGAACTGGGCCGTCGAGACGAAGGGCGCCCCCTGGGGCCGCAGAAGCTCGTAGATATTGAGCTCCGGCACCACGTCGTAGGTGCCCCAGATGGCCTGGGAGTTCATAATGTAGTTGAAGCCCAAGCTCTCCACCAGGCTGAACATCTCCCGCATGTTGCGCTCGTCCACGCCGGCGAAGGCCTCGTCGAGTGTGATGAGATACGGGGCGTCCTCTGCCGCCTCCTGATAGCGGGAGTAGGCGGCGGAGAAGAGGGGCGTGTACATGGCCATGGCCCGCTCGCCGCCGCTGAACTGATTGAAGGCCGCGTCCGAGAGGGGCCGGTCCTTTATGCCCTCCCCCTTGTCGTAGGAGAGCTTGAAGGCGTACCACTGGCGATAGTCGAGGGATGTGCGCACCGCCTCGATCCAGTCGCCGCTCCCCGCCGTCTCGTCGCGGGCGAGGGCCCGGGCCCGCTCTAGCCGCTCCCGGAAATACCTGCCCACCCGCTTTCGATCCTCGTCGGAGAGGAGAGCCGCATCCTGGCCCAGGAGCCGGATGATGTCCTGGGTCTCCATGCCATTTTCCTCCCCCTTGAGGACCTTCCAGGCGAGGTGGAACTTCAGCCCGCTGGAGGTGCTCCTCTCCTGCATGAGCTTGTTCATCTTCTTGACCCAGGCGCTGGCGGCGTAGATATACTCGCTGATGGTGCGCCCGACGCTGTTGACCATGACCTCCTTGTAGATCTGCTGGTCCTGCTCGCTCAAGAGCAGCCGCTGGGATTCCAGCCGGCTGTCGAGAGCGGCGAGCTCCTCCTGGGGGCTTCTGCGGCCGCCGTGGTGGAGGACGACGAGGGAGCGCACAGAGAGCTCCTTCAGCTCCTGCCAGGCACTCTGATTTTCTGCCGCGAGGGACTCGTCCAGCTCCTCCGCAGCGGGCTCCGCCAGCTTCGTCTCCTCGTCCAGGAGCTCGGCGCGGTATTGGGAAAGGATGCTCTGGCCGTCCTGATAGGACTTTGTCACCCCGTTCCACAGGCGCATGAGGGTCGGCGCATTCTCGGCGCGCCGCTTCTCCAGAAGCTCCTGGGTGCCACGCCTATCCACGAGCTTTTCCGGGAGAAAGGCGTGGGCGAGCTCCGCCTCCACCAGCGTGTCGGCGGCTGCCTTCAGCTGGGTGCGAAGGCGCTGGCGCAGGCGGGCCCGGGCAATATCCTGCTCCAAGTGACGAAGGGCTTCCTCTGCCTGGGCTTCCCGCCGTATGGCGAGCCCCTGGGCCTCTGGCAGCTCCCGGAGCCTGCCGACGATCTGGGCGATGCGGGCCTGGAGCTTCTCCGCCCCCAGATCCTTCAGTACCTTCTCCAGGGCCGCGAGGCGAGCGGTGAGGGCCTCGATCTCTTCCGCCAGCTCCTCTATCTCGCCCCGGAGGCGATCCTCCTCCTCTCGGATTTCTGCCAGCTGGGTCTCCAGCACCTGGATATCGGCGTGGGCGGCGGCGTAGTCCTTCTGGGCGATCAGGAGATCATGCAGAGCCTCCTTGTACTCCTTCATGGCCTCCAGCGCCCCCTGATAGGCCTCGCCCGTGGGCTCCAGCCGGTCCCCCTCCCGGAGGCGGCGCAGGGTATCCCGCTCGCCCCGCAGGGCATCGAGGGCCGCCCGGTGGCGCTCGTTCTTCTCCGCCAAGCGCCCCTCCTGGGCCTCTATGGCGATCTCTGCTGCCCGAAGAGCGCTCTGCTGGGCAGCACAGGCCTCGTCACTGGGGAAGGCGCGCCGGGCCTCCTCCGTCTGCCGGAGCTTTTCCTCCAGGGCCTCCCGCTCCCCCTGGAGTGCCTCCAGCTCCCGTCCTAGGCCGGCGATGCGCTCCTCGCAGGCGGCAATCTCCCGCCTTCTCAGCTCCTCTCTCGCGCGCTTTCCGATGTAGCGGGCCGCCTCCTCCTGCGGCGCATGGCCTGCCAGCTGGGCCATGGCCCAGCCGCCTGCCGCCACGTCGATGACCATCTGGTCTCCCGTCGCCTCGGGGAAGGCGCCCGCCGTGACGGCGATGGAGGAGAGAATGGCTGCGACCTGCACCTCGTCCACCCCGTCCGCCGGCCGCAGGTAGGAAAAGAGGGAGTCGCCCAGCACCACCGGTTCCTTTGCCCGGAGGATCCGATCCGCCACAGGGGAGTCGCTCCCGTCAAGGGCTGTCTCGTCCTCCAAAATGAGCGCATTTAATACACCGGCCTGAAAAAGGGCCGACTCGATACGCTCCCGAAGGGAGGGCTCCACCTCCTCCCGGAACTCCGTGGCCTCGTAGAAGGGGATGAAGGCGATGCCCCGCGCCCGGAGGGCCTCCCGGGAGGCGGCGACGGCAGGCGTGAGCTCTATCTCCGCTTCCTTCTGGCTGCGAAGACGCGCGAGCTCCGCCTCTGCCTCCTGCCGCTGCTCCTCTAGAGCAGTCGCCTGAGCCCGGAGAGTGCCGAGGGACGCATTGATGTCCTGCTGAGCAGCGGCCACGGAGAGGCCCAGGAGCTCCAGGGCCTCCTGCCAGGTGCCGTCCCGGTAGAGCCCCTGGAGGATGGCCACCAGCTCCGTCTCCCGCTGGACGGTGAAGGGAGCCACCTCCTTTTTCCAAAGATAGTAGGCCTTGACCAGATCATTTCGCGCCCGGTCGAGGGCGCCCTGGATATGGGCCCACTCTGCCCTCTGCTCGTCCAGGAGGCGCTGCTCCTCCCCCACCTCCCGCTGGAGGGTCTGGGCCCGCTCCATTAGCTCCTTCACCTGACGAAGCTTCTGGAGCACCTCCCCCAGGTGGGTCTCATAGGTGCGCACCTCCTCCTTCCAGTTCGCGGCCCGGGTATCCGTGAGGGAGCTCAGGGCGAGCCCCTCTTTTTGCACCCCGTGGGCAGAAAAGCGGGCCTCCCGGGCCAGGGCGTCCATCTCACCGAGCTCCTCCCGGGCCCTTTCCTCGGCTTCGCCCATCGCCTCGCTCCGGCTCTTCCGGCGCTCCTCCGTCTGGAGCTCCCTGCGCCGCTTTTCCTGCCAGTCTGCCTCCCGGGCCTCGTGGCTCTTTTTCCGGCGGACGAGGGTGTCCTCCTTCTCCTTCTTTTCCTCCGCCGCCCGCCAGGCCTCGTTGTCCTCGAGGACTTTCTTTTCCTCCTCCAGCTTCCTCTGCTCCAGCAGAAGGGCGCTGTGCTCGGCCTCGGCGGCCTCCCGCTCTTCCCTTGCCGCCTTCTCCTCGGCCGTCTTCCGCTCGATTTCCCGGTCGATGGCCCGCAGCAGCTGCCCGTGCTTTTTCTGGACGAGGAGCCGCTGCCCGAGGACGGCCTCGTTGTATTTGGCGTAGACCCTCGATAGCTCCGCGAGGGCCTTTCGCTCCTCCTCCAGCTCCCGGAGGGCGCTCTGGGTATTGTCGATGAGCTCCATGGTGCGCGACAGCGGGCGCAGATCCTCCTCCGTCAGGGCCGGCAGGGATCGATTCAGGATGTCATAGATGACAGCAGGGCGAAAGTCCCGGGAGAGCTTCGGGCTGCGAAGCTGGATGAGGAGATCGATGAGCTCCTCGAACTGGGCGATATCGTGAAAGCCGTAGATATAGCGGTTCACCAGCTCCCGGTACGTGCGCCTGTCCGGGGCGAACTGGCCCAGCTTGTCTGCGGCCAGCCGGTTCTTCAGCTCCGTCTGGGTGAGGGGCATCCGCTTCAGCTCCCCCGTCGCCGCATCCCGCTGATGTCGGTACAGGAGAAGATCCCGCCCGATGCGGGCGCCATTCGTGAGGACGAAGCCCCAGAAATCCACGCGGCCCGTGCCGCGCTTTGCCCGGAGGCCGATGCCCGTCGTCACGTACTGGTCCGTCCCCTCCCGCTTGTACTCGAGATAGAGGTAGCCGATCCGCTCGTCGATCCCCGTGATCTCCCGCTCTCCCAGCAGGTAGTCCTCGATGCGTCGGGAGGTGGTGCCAAAGCTGTCCAGGCGGCTCGCCCGGGTCTGGCCGTCCAGCAGCACCGTCACGAGGCTCTGCATGGTCACGCTCTTGCCGGAGCCATTGCTGCCCCTGAGCAGAAGCCGACCGCCAGCGAACTGGAACTCTGTCTCGTCATAGTACCAGTAGTTCAGGATCCCGGCCCGGTTGGCCTGCCATTTATTTGCCATCCTTGATCTCCTCTCCATAGTCCCCCACGAGCCGCCAGAAGGGCGGCAGGAGCTCAAAAAGCCCATCCGTCGTAAGCCGCAACATCTGCCAGTCCTCCATCTCCCGGCAAAGAAGCCCCCACAGGCGCTTGTCGCTCATGTCCCGGTACTCCTTCGTCCAGCCCTTCCCGCGGGCGGCCCGGGTCCTGGCGATGGCCTGGAGCATATCCGTCTCCGTGTAGTACGCCTTTGGCGCCGCCAGCGTCTCCCGCCGCAGGATGTCCGCCAGGTGCAGCAGCACCTCGTGGAGGCCCTTCAGCCGCACGGGGAAATAGTCCCGGTACCAGTCCGGCTGGTCGATGGAGACCAGCATGGCCGCATCCTCATAGAGCTCCAGCGTGAGGCCGACGCTCTCGGCGAACCGCTCCACCGTGTCGCTCCTGCGACCCAGAAGATAGGCAAAATCCGCCTCGGCCGTCCCGCTCTCCCGCACATAGGCAGGCTCCAGCAGCAGGCGGCGGTTGATGCGGACCTGACGGGCCCGCGCCGCCTCCTGGGGCCCTTCCCGCAGCTCGCCTGCGCAGAAGGCCGCCGCATCCTCATAGGAGGACATGGCCCGGGGAAAGAACCGGAGGAAGACCTGGGCGACCTCCGTCACCCGGTAGAGGGCCTCGCCGCCCCCATCCACAAGCCCCTTCGTCAGGAAGGCCCCGCTCCTGTCCTCCACGATTTCCAGCACCTTCAGCTCCGCCAGCACAGAGATGACCCGCACGATGGCCTTGCGCCAGGTGTAGCTGTTCCAGTCCAGCCGCTCCTCATACTCCTCCGGGAAAAGGGCCGGCAGCTCCGTGAGCAGCTCGCTCAGGAGGAACTGCCCCTCCTCTTCCTGATCCTCCAGAAAGGCGAGGACGAGGCAAAGGAGGATATAGTCCTGCACGGAGGTGAGGCCCTCGATCCCCATAAAGGGCTGGGGCACGGCGGGGATGCGCTCCAGCCGGTAATAGCGACTGCGGCCGACGAGGGGCCAGTCCAGCTTGTCCAGAAAAAATTTCCGCAGCTCCCGCTCCCGCTGCCGGATGAGATAGAACTCCTCCGGCATGTCCCGCTTCAGGATCCAGCGGTTCTCCAGCAGCAGATGGATGGCGCGAAGGAGCTCCTCATCCCGCTTCATGGCTGTCCCCTCCCTCCACGAGCAGCCGCATGGGCGGCATGTAGAAGTCCCCATCCTCCGCATGGATGCAGACGCGCTCCGCCGCCTCCTGCCACCCCGGTGCCAGCCGCATGACGTGGCCGCTGGGAAGGCGCACGCCGCCGGCCGCCGCCATGCAGCGGGTCAGCCAGGTGAGGAGCTCGTGGCGCACCTCCTTCGTAATGGGCGGGAGCTTTGCAAAGTCGATGGCCCCATCCACCACGAGGGAGTCCAGCACCCGCTGCTGCTCCTGCTGCCTTTTTGCAAAGAGCTCCCGCATGCGCCGCTTATCCTCCCGGTAGTCCCGGAGCGCCGTCTGGCGCACCCGCTCCCGGTAGGCCGAGGTCCTGGGCTTCAGCTTCACCTGGGCCGGCTCCTCCGCTAGGACCTTTCCCAGCCGGTCATCCTTTCGTACCATGCCCTGGACAAAGAAGTGGCGCACGCCACCGGCGCCGAAGACCGCCGCCGCGAGGCTGTCCGCCTCCCGCTTCTCCCGACAGGCCGCAAAGCGATGGGCGAGCGCGATATAGTCCGCCTTCCGGCTCGTCACCGCCTGATGCTGGCTCGCCAGCCGCTCCGCAAAGCCTGCGATGCGCTCGATGGTGGCCTTCGTCCGCTCCTCCAGCTGACTGAGATCGCTCGCTCGCCCACCCTGGCCGCAGAACCACACCCGCATGGTATGCCAGTCCTCGGCGCAGCCCTTTGCCAGGGTCTCGAGGCTCGCCCCCTCGTCCAGGGCATGGCTCAGGAGCCTTCGCCGCGCCACCCGCAGGAAGAGGGTGCTCTCCACCGCCTCATCGCTCTCCTTCAGGAGCGACACGATGCGCGCCGCCACATTCTGCAGCCCCAGCACGAACTCCCGAAGGTACTTCGTGAAGGTGTCCTTGTAGGTGAGGAAGGCCTCCATGCGCATGCGCTCCTCCACCCGGGCACTGGCCAGATGGGCAAAGTACGCCCGGACATTTTCCGCCATGGTGCCGAAGTAGTGCATGAGGTCGTCGAAGGTCTGGGCAAGCTCCTGGTCGCTCATGGACGCGTGCTCCTGGAGGAAGCTCCGGAGGTGGGAGAGCAGCCGGTCAAACTGGGTGGTCTCCAAAGCGCCCCCGAAGGTATCTCCCACCTTCTTCAGCGCCTCCAGCATCTTCTCAATCTCCACCGTCGCCGGGGTGATCTGGTAGCGGTACCGCTTCTTCTTGAAATCCTCGATGGTGCTGGCATTCGCCGTCTCCTGATGGGCGGTGATATTGCCCCAACGCTCAAGGGAAGTGAGATCCTGAGCCAGCTCCTCAAAGGTATAGGAGGAATACATCGGCACCGCCGAGACGGCCCCATGGATTTCCTCCGGGGAAAGATACGTCTGCATGTGCTGATGGCGCTCATAAAAAAAGCGCAGGATCGTGCGATAGCGCCCGACGTTCTCCGCCGTCAGGTAGCTGACCGCATCCACCCTGCGAAAATCCCGCTCCTCCATGGTGTCTCCCCTCTCAAAGCCGTTTTTCTCATTATAGTATAGGGAGTGCTGCAGGAGCAAGCAGAATTTCTTCCATACATCGCGTTGCAATATCGAAACTATCCAGGATGCGCATTTTTAGAATAATAAACGATTCAATACTGCCATTTTTAGCATCAATGAATTATTCTATACTGCCATATTTTAGGATAGCGAATTGTCCCTGGCGCACATCTATGATAAAATACGCGAAAAGGAGCTGGTACAGATGTATTTCAAAAGGAAAATATATGCAAAGCTGAAGGAATGGAAGCATCGGAGCAATGGAAGTACGGCCATGCTTATCGAGGGTGCCCGCCGCGTCGGGAAATCCACGGTGGTTCAGGCCTTTGCGGAAGCCGAATACAAGAGCTATGTCCTGATCGATTTTTCGACCTGTTCCCGGGAAATCCGGGCCCTCTTTGAGGAGAATATGGATCTCGACTACACGTTTCTCCAGCTTCAGCTCCAATACGGCGTCAAGCTGATCGAGCGAAAATCCGTCCTCGTGTTTGACGAGGTACAATTCTGCCCGCGGGCACGGCAACGGATAAAGGCGCTTGTGGCCGACGGCCGATACGACTATATTGAAACGGGCTCCCTGATTTCCATCCAGAGAAATGTCCGGGACATTCTTATTCCGAGCGAAGAAGAACATTTGGAAATGTTCCCGATGGATTTTGAGGAATTTTTGGATGCCATTGGGGAAGGCGCAACAAACGGCCTTCTTTATGACGTATTCCAGAAAAGGCTCCCTTTGGGAGCGGCCCATCGGCGGCTCCTGCGGCTGTTCCGCCTGTATATGCTTGTCGGCGGGATGCCGCAAGCCGTAGAGGCGTATCGGAAAGAAAATAATTTTGAGGATGTCGATCGAGTCAAGCGGGCCATCCTGCAGCTCTACGAAGACGATTTCCGCAAGCTTGACCCCTCCGGGAAAATCTCCGCCCTATTTAACTCCATCCCTGCCCAGCTTCTGTCCGCTTCCCGTTTCATTGTCTCCCACGCTGTTCCAAACCTGCGTCCAAGCCGGGCCCAGAGCATCCTGCCGGAAATGCTGGACTCCAAGACGGTTCTGCGCTGTACGGATGTGGCGGATCCTGGACCGGGAATGGCTGCCTCCATCGACCTAAGGAAATTCAAGCTATACCTGGCGGATACGGGTCTCTTCACGACACTTGCCTTCAAGGACAGGTCGTTCACGGAGAATGACCTCTATAGAAAGCTGCTGAGCGACAAGCTCCCGGCAAACCTCGGGCATCTCTATGAAAATGCCGTGGCACAGACACTAGCCGCAAAAGGAGACCGGCTCTGCTTCCATACCTTTGAAGTGAAGGGCAAGACGACGAGATATGAGGTTGATTTTCTTCTGACAAGAAAGAGCAAGCTTGTGCCACTGGAAGTAAAATCCACCTCCCGCCTCTCCCACGCCTCTCTGGATGCCTTTCAAAAAAAATATTCGCAGCACGTATCCGAGTCGTATGTAGTCTGCACAAAGGATTATGCAAGAAAAGACGGCGTGACCTACCTCCCCATATACATGCTGCAGTTTCTCTAAGCTGGGGCAGCATCGGAAGCGTAAAGAAATCGGGCATAAGTGCCGCACTCAAAATCCCTCTCCGATAGCCCGAGCATCTCACCATAGAACAATTGCGCCTCCCCGTCCCCCGCTCTGATAGAACAGTTCCGTGTAACTATTGAATTTGCAGGATTTTGCCGTTGGAGAAAGAATTAGTAATACAGAAGTCAATGAAATCGTATAATATGGCCCTTTTCCAATGAAGCGAGGTGTCTAAAAAGATATGAATTCACCGAAAAAGAAGAAGATACAATACGATGCTGAATACATCAGTTATGTTGAGAGCGGCGAATCATCCGCTGTTTTTATAACACGAGACATCGTAAAATCCATTAACACAAATGGGAAATGGGTGGATGTCATTTCTGTTGATGGATATTGGAACGAAAACCGCAGATGGGAGTTTCAGTCATTTTCTGTGGAATTGTTTCCACGCAAAACACGCCCCGTCTATCCTCCCCAGGCTTCCGATGAGGAAAAGAAATACATAACATGGCAAACCGCCCATGCAGATATTCAAGATCTACGGAAGCACGGGTATAAGGGAGCTAAGTTTGAAATCTTTCCGAAGCTGGTAAATGCGAACAAAGGAAAATACAGGACGATACAAGCCGTATGGAATAAGACATTTAATCGTTGGGTTCAAAAAAATTGGTTTACATCGTCTTGTGAATGGAGGAAAAGAAAAGTCCCGTTACAGCCAAAATGGGAATATCGTATATTGAAAATCCAACGGTTATAGACGTAAATCCATACGCGTACAACTTTGCATGGAGCTACATAGGTAGAACGGAGTTCCACACTCCATCTTGTTCGGGATTATTTCCTTATGCTATAATCTTTCTATACTAAGAGTTTCTGCTTTCAACGGTCGCACGAAAGGAATTGCCCATGTCAAACGACAAATTCAAATGCCCCCATTGTGGAAGTGACAACACTCGAAATGTAGAGGTGATTTACCGGGAAGGGCACTCCACCGGAACTGCCAGATCTAGGGAAATCACCGGCTTTACTGCTGTAAAGACCTCCGTCCGCATAGATTATGGCGGAGAAAAGCACGTCAGCCAGTCTGGTGGCGATGCCATCTATGAGGATGTAGAGCGTCCCGTCGTCACGACCTCCGACCTGGCCCGCACCATCGCCCCTCCTCCGCACCCTAATCTGGAGCTTGAAAAAATGCCCTCCATCTGGCAATCAATCGGAATCTTCCTCTTCACTGTACCTGTTTATTATATCGGAGCAGTCATCATCTTATTCTACTTTCTTCCGTCTGTATGGAACTTCCTTCCCACCTCCGCCATAATCATATTTTGCATCCTTTTCTCGCTCTTTACAGCCAGCTTCGAAAGAATCATAAATACACGAACAAATAAGGAACGCCAACAGAAATACGATGCCGAAATGCCGGCGTATCGGAAAGCCTACGACCACTGGCGCCACCACTATCTCTGCCTGCGCTGCGGCCATAAATTTTATGTGGATGACGAAGGGACGATATCACAGGAGATGCAAGAAAGCTTGCCAAGCCATGAACGAACCATCCTTGACATCCTCGACGAACACAACCTCCCTCCTTCCCTCGCCGAATCCAAGGTGGCAACCAACCTCATACGCTTCTGCGACTCCCTTGCCAAAAAGTAAGAAACGTACACGTCTCTCTGGCAGCTATGGCGGCAGTCACAGCGAAAACGACACAGCAAGGTCCCCGGTGCGGAGGCACATCTCCAGACTCAAAGCAAAAAGCCCCCGAGAATGCCTTCATGCCCTCAAAGACAAGTTGGACATGTCTCAGGAGCCTTCCCGCATTCTCCGTAGATCCGATGGACTAAGAAAAAAAAGATAGTACGCTAAAAAAACTGTTTCACGTCACTTGAAAAAGTAAAGTTCATAGTGATAGAAATAGGAAAATCATACATATCGAAAGGAATCTCCCTATGAACAGAGTTCTAAAAGCAGCCTTGTTCCTCCTCCTGCTCATCCTTCCTTGCTCCCTCGTGTATGCCGAGGATAACTATCCTGATACGCTGAGCAACGGAGATCTGGTTATTGTCGATGGGCACATGGGAACTGGATTTTATGCCGATCGTACCTCCGTTGTTGTGCAAAAGTATGAGCCTCCTATGTACCAGATTGCTATAAATGTTGTGGGTGTTACTTTCTCAGAGGACTACTGGAAAAAACATCAGACCTATATTGGCGGGCCGAGCAAGATTGCTTGGGTGGCCACCTATCAGTTCCGCTACAACTGGAACAGGAAAACGATTTCCTATTTTGCAGACAACAGATGGATTGATTGGAACATCAACAGGGACAACACTTGGGCTGATGGAAATCCTCGCATCCCATATACTGCAGAGGTTGCATTCATCACAGCATATAAGATGCGCTTCTTTGACAAAACCATGGGCTACAGCCCCTTCTTAAGAGAATACGAGCGTGTAATTCCCGAAGAATTCTACCAACAACTAGGCATCTAAGCATTCAAGGCACTGCATCACCTGCAGTGCCTTTATCCTTGTAAAAATTCCCGCACCTATCCGTTTTGACATGTTGCCATTGATGCGGCAAAGATTTCCTCCAGCCTCGTCTGATATTATAAAAATTTCATGATTATCCAAATGTCAAATCCGCCATATTCCAGAATGGTGATTGTCCCTGGCGTACATCTATGATAAACGCAGCAGTTATTTTTCTTTCTGCCCGTGTGCTGGCAAATAGTAGGACATGATTTTCCTGAAGCGATCCTGTGCGGTCAGGCAGGTATCTCGCAAATATCCCTTTTCCTGCTGCCATTCCTGCAGGCCGCGGTAGTAGTAGAACTTGAGGTCATCGGTGATGATGAAGGGAATCGCATTATGATGGAGGCATTCCTTGAAGAGCAGCAGCCTGCCCACTCTTCCGTTACCATCCTGGAAGGGATGGATTTGTTCGAAGCGGACATGGAAGTCTAGGATATCGTCAAAAGCCGGTCTTGTCCGTTTGTTGTACCAGCTGAGCAGAGCCCTTACTGCCTCTGACACTTTGTCCGGTGCCACGGTCTCCTGCTCCCCGATGGTGTTTGGCAGTTTTTTATAGTCCCCGACGGCAAACCATGCCTTTCGGCTGTCCGTCGTGCCGTTTTTCAGCATGAAATGAAGCTCTTTCACCATCTTCTCCGTGATGCGCTGGCGTGCGTGCTGGAGGATGAAGTCCACACAGCGGAAATGGTTCATGGTCTCGACGATGTCGTCCACATTCGCCGGCCCATTCTGCCCGATGGTGTTTGTCTCAAAAATATATCGGGTCTCCTCCTGGGTCAAGCGGCTGCCTTCTATATGGTTGGAGTTGTACGTCAGATCAATCTGTATGCGATGGTAGAGGCCGCCCTTCCGATGCTGCAGGCATTCGTCCTGCAAAAGCTCCAGCAGGGAGGGCATTGCCCTCCCCTTCTTGCTGCGCGGACGGCGGCTGGGACGAGCGGCATCCTCTGGCAGCATCCATGCGTGTCCCAGCTGCCTGGCCCCCGGAATCCTGCCTTCCTTGCAGTAATTTCGCACGGTGCGCGGCGACAGCCCCCAAAGCGCCGCCATTTCTTCTACAGATACGTAGTCCATATTTTCACCTCGTATATCCATTATGGCAAAAAAAGCCGCTATCGGCAAGTTATTCTTCGGAAAATAAATTATATTTTCGAGTTAACTTGCCGATAGCGGCTATTTGAATATTACTTTTCAGCCTGCCTTGAAATTGTAGATGGGCTTTAATATCTCCACCACGTCCACGGATTCCTTTACCACATCCAGGATATCCTCTAGGGACTTGTAGGCCATGGGGGCCTCGTCCAGGGTGTTTTCGTTGACGCTGGTGGTGTAGACGCCTGCCATGGTGCGCTGAAATTCTTCCAGGTCGAGGGTCTCCCTTGCCTTTGCCCGCGACATGAGGCGGCCAGCTCCGTGGGGGGCGGAGTCGTTCCACTCCTCGTCGCCCCGGCCCACGGCCAGGATGCTGCCATCCCGCATGTTGATGGGGATGAGGACCCGCTCGCCCTTGTGGGCGGCGATGGCGCCCTTCCGGAGGATGCGCTCCTTCGTGTCGATGTAGTTGTGGGCCGTGTGGAAGGCCGCACCGGCCGATAGGTGGGTGCGCTCCAGCAGGACGTGGGCGATGAGCTCCCTATTATGCTCGGCGAAGCACTGGCAGAGCTCCATGTCGTGGAGGTAGTCCTCGAGGTAGCTGCCGAAGAGGAAGGCCAGGTCGCTGGGGATATTGGCGGGCTTCGGGCGGAAGGCACGGTTCAGGTCCTTCAGGGCCTCCTGGAGCTCAGCGCGGCGGCCCGCTGCCTTGTATTCCTTTATCATGGCGTCCCTGGCCCGGTAGAGCTCGTCCTTGCCATGGGAGAGCTCGACGGCGAGCTTCTGGTAGAGCTCTGCCACCTGCTTGCCGAGGTTGCGGCTGCCGGTGTGGATGACGAGGTAGTTCATGCCGTCTGCGCCCCGGTCGATCTCGATGAAGTGGTTGCCGCCGCCAAGGGTGCCGAGGCTGCGGCCGATGCGCTTCGTGTCCTTGAGACCCCGGTAGCAGCGGAGCTCCGTCAGGTCGAACCGCTCCTGCCGGCCGTCCCAGATATTCCGCCCGGAGGGGACGACGTGGGCCGCCTCGTCGAACTTTGCCAGGTCCACGTCCCCCTTGCCCAGCTCCACCGTGTACATACCGCAGCCGATGTCCACGCCCACGAGGTTTGGCACCACCTTGTCCTGCACGGTCATGGTGGTGCCGATGGTGCAGCCCTTTCCCCAGTGGACGTCGGGCATGATGCGGACCTTTGCCCCCTCGGTAAACTCGTAGTCGCACATGCGGCGGATCTGCTCCACCGCCTCCTCCTCGATGACCCTTGCATAGGCGACTGCCGTGCAGCAGCGCCCCTGTATCTCCAGCCGCTCCATAAACCTCGCTCCCTTCAGTCCTCTCTGCCCTTCGGTGACTTTGGCAGCCCGCCGTCCCGATAGGGATTCCGATTTGCCTGCCGCAAAAGCTCCTCATAGACCCGGAAGCCCCCGCCGCGGCAGGTGGGACAGGGGCTCTGGACGCATACGATGATCCCCAGATGATAGGGACAGGTCTCGCAGGGGGGCCCGAGCCTGTGAAGGCCACCCTTCAGCACATCAAAAATTCCCTTGACAGATGCCTCCTTTTCCGGCGCGCCTCTGCTTTTCACAAAGGGCAGCGCCTTGCCTTTGGTTTCTTCTCCTTTCTTATCATACCACAGACCATGGACAGTATGTGTCCATGGCTTTTTTATTTTGGCAATTTGCGCAAATTTTTCCTCCCCCGAGCTTTACAAAAGCTTAACAAATCCGCAACAAGCGGGCCGTCTCCTTCTGCTATGCTAGAGCCGTAATCACGAAAGCACACCATAGAGAATAAAGGAGACAGACGCCTATGGGTAAAAAGATGGAGGTTCGCGACCTGAATCTCTTCTACGGAACGCACCAGGCGCTCTTCGATGTGTCCATCGGCGCCGAGGAGCATCAGGTGCTCGCCCTCATCGGGCCCTCGGGCTGCGGCAAGTCCACATTTTTGCGGACGCTGAACTGCATGAACGACCGGATCGACGGGGTGCGCATCGAGGGGGATATTTCCCTCGACGGGGAGGATATTTATGCAAAGGACACGGATCTCACACTGCTGCGCCGCCGGGTCGGCATGGTGTTCCAGCGGCCAAATCCCTTTCCCATGTCCATCTACGACAATGTGGCCTACGGCTGCCGGGTCCACGGCATCACGGACAAAGCGAAGCTGGACGAGATCGTGGAAAGGAGCCTCCGGCAGGCTGCCATCTGGGAGGAGGCGAAGGACCGACTGAAAGGGTCGGCCCTCGGCCTCTCGGGCGGCCAGCAGCAGCGGCTCTGCATCGCCCGCGTCCTCGCCGCGGCGCCGGAGGTGCTCCTGATGGATGAGCCCTGCTCGGCCCTCGACCCCATCTCCACCATGAAGATCGAGGAGCTGGTGGCGGAGCTGAAGTCCTCCTTCACCATCGTGATGGTGACCCACAACATGCAGCAGGCGGCCCGCGTGTCGGACTCCACGGCGTTTTTCCTGAATGGCAGGCTCATCGAGCAGGGAGCGACGGACGACATGTTCACCCGGCCGAAGGACAAGAAGACCGAGGACTATATCACCGGCCGCTTCGGCTAAGAGAGAGGGATACGATGGAAGAAAAGACACGAAAGGAATACATCCAGAACCTGGAGAAGCTCCAGGGGAAGGTGGCAGCCATGGGAGAGCTGGCGCGCGCAGCGGTGGAGAAGTCCCTGACAGCGCTCTTCGCGGGGGATACCGCCCTCGCCAAAAGCGTCATGAAGGGGGACGACGCTATCGACGATGCCATCGTGGAGATCGAGGATGACTGCATCCTCCTCATCGCGAAGCAGCAGCCCATCGCCCATGACCTCCGGGTCATCGCCACGGGGTTCAAGATTTCGACGGACATCGAGCGCATCGGCGACCACGCCTTTGACATCGCCCGGACGGCAAAGGAGCTGGAGGCTCCCATCCCCGCAGGCTGCGTGCCGCTCCTCCGGGAGCTGGGGGACGCGGCGCTCTGGATGGTGGAGGCGGCCATGCGGTGCTACCGGGAGAAGGATCTCTCGCTTGCGGACCAGGTCCGGAAGAAGGACACGGAGATGGATACGCTTTTTGAGAAGGCGTTCTATGGGCTCTCAAATATCGCGGAGTCGCCGGAGGAGCGCGGCAGAGTGACGCAGCTCTTCTTCATCGCCCGGTTCCTGGAGCGCATCGGCGACCACAGCGTGAATATAGCCGAGTGGGTCATCTATCTGGAAACAGCAGAACGCATTCGGCACACAAAGGCATCATCTGCACCAGGGAGGTGACGTACGTTACGTATACCCCACGCGACCCCGTCTCCGCAGGCGACCGTGCGCTTGCTGACCTGTCCAAGAAGCAAGTCGAAGGCTGGCTGATTGGCTAACAGGTCGCACGCGAAAGCGTCCCAAGAGCCGAAGGCGATTGGCTGACGCTGACCGCCATCTGCCTAATTACCGGCCTCCATCTTAAACGCGCTTCGCTTGAACGAAAGATTCCGGCCGGGGGCAGAACGCACACTTTTCGCACTTGCTCCGCTTAACGGTTCGCGCAGGGCACACGTCCCTTCCGTTATCCACGTCTATTTATTTTCCTATTATTTTAAGGAGGAAACACATCATGTTCTTCAAGAAAACCATGCTTCTCGCGGGGGCGGCTTTGCTCTCGGCTTCGGCTCTCTTATTTACCGGCTGCGGCGGCGGTGCTGCGGGGACGGACGCGGGGCTGTCGGGCAAGATTTCGGCCTCGGGCTCCACGGCTCTCCTGCCGCTTCTGAAGCCCGCCCAGGAGGAGTTCCAGAATGCCAATAAGAATGTCACCGTCAGCATCGCCGGCGGCGGATCCTTTACGGGCATGAACCAGGTGGCTGAGGGCTCTGTGGACATCGGCAACTCGGACGTGGATCTGCCGGAGGAGTACAAGGACAAGGGCCTTGTGGACCACAAGGTCGTCGTGGAGCCCTTCGTCTTCATCGTGGACAAGGAGAACCCGGTGAAGAACCTGACGAAGCAGCAGGCCATCGACATCCTGACGGGCAAGATCACGAACTGGAAGGATGTGGGCGGCAGCGACCAGAAGATTACCCTCATCCACAGGGCAAAGTCCTCCGGCTCCCGCGCCACCATCCAGGCTGTGGTGCTGGGCTCCGCCTCCTTCACGGATGACGCCATCATCCAGGACTCCAACGGCGCTGTGCGCACGGCTATCTCCACGACGCCGGGCTCCATCGGCTATGTGGACGCCCCCTACGCCGATGACTCGGTAAAGGTCCTCGCCTACGACGGTGTGGAGTTCAACGCCCAGAACATCATCGACGGCAAGTACATGCTCTACGGCTACGGCCACATGTACACGAAGGGCGAGCCCACAGGCGCTGTCAAGGCCTTCCTCGACTACGTGCTGAGCGATGCCTTCCAGAATTCCCAGGTGGAGAAGCTCGGCTTCATCCCTGTCAACAAGATGAAAAAGTGAGATAAAATATGACCGGACGCAACAATACGACGCGGACGGACGCGAAGAGCTGGCATCGCCGCCAGCTCTTCTTTGACAAAGCGGGTGCCTATGGCGTCATCGCTTGCTCCGTCCTCATGACAATCCTCCTGTTTTCCATCATCTTTTTCGTGGGCCGCCAAGGCCTCCTGACCTTCCAGGCGGTCTCGCCTATTGACTTCTTCTTCTCGGCGAAGTGGGAGCCCACGGCGGGCGCCTTCGGTGCTGCCTCCTTCCTCGCCGGCTCCCTTCTGACGACGCTTGTCGCCATCCTTCTGGGAGCGCCCCTGGGGCTCGCGGGGGCCATCTACCTCGCCCAGGTGGCGCCACCTGCCATCAAGAAGATCCTCCGGCCCGCCGTCGATCTCTATGTGGCGATTCCCTCCGTGGTCTACGGCTACATGGGCCTGACACTCCTGCTGCCCTTTTTGCGGGATAACCTGGGCCTTCCCTCGGGCTTCGGCATCTTCTCCGCCGGCGTAGTACTGGCCATCATGATTTTCCCCACGGTGCTCTCCCTGTCGGCGGATGCCATCCATGCGGTGCCGTCGCCTCTGGAGGAGGGCTCCATCGCCCTCGGCGCCACCTGGTGGCAGACCCTGCGCCACATCACGCTGCCGGCGGCAGCCCCTGGCATCACCACGGGCATCATCCTCGCCATGGCCAGGGCTGTGGGCGAGACCATGGCGGTGGAGATGCTCATCGGCAACACGCCCCAGCTCGCCACCTCCCTCTTCCAGCCCACGGCGACGCTCACCAGCAACATCGTGGTGGAGATGGGCAACACCCCCTTCGGCTCCGCCTGGGGCAACAGCCTGTTCCTCATGGCCTTCGTGCTGCTCATCCTCTCCCTTTTCCTGATTCTTCTCGTCCGCCACTTCAGCGCACGAAAGGAGGCCGCCTGATGCTTACGCCAAAATCCGCTGACAAATGCATGCGCACCCTCTTCTGGGGCGCAGGGCTCTTCATCCTGGCGCTGCTGGCCGCCTTCCTCATCTACCTTCTCGCCAAGGGGCTTCCCCACCTGACGCCGGCCTTCCTCTTTGGGAAATCCAGCGACATCATGGCAGGCGGCGGCATCGGCGGGCAGCTCTTCAACTCCTTCTACCTGCTTCTGCTCTCCATGGTCATCTCCCTGCCCCTGGCGGTGGGCGCGGGGATCTATCTTGCGGAGTACGCCCGGGAGACATACCTCACGAAGGCCATCCGCCTGTCGGTAGAGAGCCTCGCCACCGTCCCCTCCATCGTGCTGGGACTCTTCGGCATGATCCTCTTCACGACCCAGCTCCACCTGGGCTTCTCCATCGCCGCCGGCGCCCTGACGCTTGTCCTCCTGAACCTCCCCATGCTGGTGCGAGTGACGGAGGAGGCCATCCGCACGGTGCCCGCCACCTACGAGGAGGCCAGCATCGCCCTGGGGGCTACGAAGTGGCAGACCATCTGCCGCGTCGTCCTCCCCGCTGCCGCCCCTGGCATCATGACGGGCGTGACGCTGACAGCGGGCCGGGTGCTGGGTGAGACGGCTATCCTCATCTTCACCGCCGGCACCACCACCTCCCGCTTCCTCTTCGACCCGGATGTGACAGCCGGCGGCGAGACGCTGGCCGTCCACCTCTGGTACCTCATGAGCGCCGGCCTCGTGCCGGACCGGGAGGCCATCTCCGACGGCATCGGCGCCACGCTGATCCTGGCGATCCTCCTATTCAACCTCCTCCTGGCCCTGCCCCTAAGGGCCCTATCCAAGCGCCAGGGATGAAAAAACGGCTGATGCACAAGTTGCTTGTACTTATGCATCAGCCGTTTCGCTATACATCAAATATTTCTTGGCGAATAGTGAACCGCAACAATCATGACCTCTTTTGCCTCTTCCTCTATTCGATAGACAATCGTGAAATTCTTGACGAAAATCTGTCGATAACCTTGATTCGCATAGCGTCCATGCTTTCGCAACGAACCACGATAGGGCATTTCGTCAAGGGAGAGGATAGCCTGTTCGAACTCTGTGACAAGCCCTTCGGCAGCTTTTGGATCCATCAGGTGGAATTTGATATAGCCGTAAATTTCGGGTAAGTGAATTTAGAGGTTGAAAATCATATGTATGACCCCTGTCTAGGAATTGTTTGGATGAAAAATTTGGTTGAAAGTCATAGAACTACCAAAACATCTGAATGAAATATTTGGTTGAAAACGGTATTCAGCCACGGATATTTTGGTCGCAAAATTTGGTTGAAAATACGCACACAAAAAGAGCTACCTGCTATAAAGCAAGTAGCTCTTTTTGTGTGTCTGATATTCAGTTACTCGAAGATTTCTCCGGTATCGGGGTCGAGGCCAACCTCGTCCGATTCATCGTTCTCATCTGTGCCCTCAAAGTAGAATACAGGACCATCCTTCGGAATCTCAGGGCCTATCATAGCAAGGTTACCTTCAAGGATTCTCTGTAGGTTTGCCTTGCGATATAAGGTTCTTCCACGAAGTATATCGAAGGAATAGCCACGACCTCGGGTGTTATTCTCACGGATAAGTCTGTTCGTACACTCTGTGAAACCGTTGGAAATGGCTATCGGACAATCCCATGCATTGAATATCTGATCGTAGAAGTTATGGACCGTAGAAGCCAGATCACGGAACTTGCTGTATATTTCATCTTCCGGTATAGACTTTTCCCATTTGGCGAATGCCGCTTCGGCATTGTCGCGGGATTCCCTGTTGTCATCATAGATGCGGAAGAAATCCTCTTTCAGATCGAAGGCAACAGCTAGTGGATGCAGCTTCCTGTCCTCCCGGCACATTCGGATTGCTTCTGCCTCGCCCGGTTCCAGATCCCTTGTTCTTGTCTTCAACGTGTAGGCCAACCCTCGTTTCGTTTTGATTCGGTCCTTCTTGGACATATTGCCCTGTATCTGCCGTCTGACGGCGTCTACCGCCTCGTTCGCCTTCATGACCACATGAAAATGATCAATCGCCCATCTGGCGTTCGGCATGGCGTCACCGATGGTCTTCTGGAACGGTCGGTACATATCGGAGCAGATCCACAGAATCTTATCCCGGTCCCGCAGATTCATGAAGTATTCTGTCAGCGTCTTCTGGTTTCTCCCCTGTAGCATATCAAACAAGGTCCGATGTTCTAGATCGGTAATGACGGTTAGTTCTCCCAACCGTTTCACCTTGATCTCGTCAATGCCGATAAATGCTGGCGTCTTGAACTGTAGCATACTTTCGTGGAACTTCAGGAAGTCAACAAAGATATTCTTGACGGTATTTCCAGAAAGCGAGTAATCCTCCCCGATATACTTGAATGCGTCACGCAGGGATCTTTGAGCAATAGCCGCGAACGCACGGGACGTGAGGCTTCTTTGTTCATCAATGCCCTTAATCGTAGGCATCCAGATGCTCCGGCATTCTCGGCAGCGGATTCGTGGAACCGTCACATCCCATTTGACCGGGATTTCTGCAGGAACATCCGTCAGACGAATCGTTCTTCTGCCGTGCTTATAGACCTTTCCCCCGCATTTAGGGCATCTTTCGGGCAGTTCTCCATCGTACTCGAATTCAAAGACCTTGTATCGTTCTTTTGTTTTATCATCCGTCCAATAGGAGGTCTTACTGAAGCTACAGTCTGAAATACCGAATATCTTCTCAATTTCTTCGTGCATTTAGTTCCCCTTTTTCTGACGGAGCAGGCCCATCAAATCCAGCATATCAATTCGCTTATTCTTGTCTACGAGGTCGTAGATAACGTCAGCAAGCGGTCTCCATGCCTGCGGATCGTTAAGAATCTTATCCGCAAGGACTGCGAAATCGTTATTCTTCAGAGAAGCCGCAGCAAGGCGGATAATGGACTCCAGACGACCATCTGCAATAATTGCCTGCTTGGAGTTCGTAGAGTTCTGAATTTGCATACGGCTTACATCATCAGCGGTCACATAATCGGCAATCGCATTGATGGTCCTTGCACCAGTTTCAGGCGGAACATTCTCTCCCCATACCTCGTTGATTTTCGCAACGATGGCTTTCAGAGACTCCTTCTTGGAACTATGCCCCTTGCCGCTTGCACGCATCGGCTTCAGCTTGGTATCATCATCACTGCCTTCGCCTGTATCAATAGCATGGATACGGAAATCCGACAGCACAAGGCTGGATACATCAATCTCTTCCAGGGGAGTACCGGAAATCTTGTGAGACAGCAGTTTTGCAAATCCCGCAAAGACTTCAAGGTTCGGCTCTCCGAGGTTTACAATCTGAGAGATGTAGTTGTAGGCAGAAACATACTTTTTCAGCTTCTTCCGGAAATCCATCAGCGTATCAAGTTGTTCGGAGATGTTCCGCAGCTCCGCATCAGCCTTCTTAATCGTCTCCGTATCATTCTCGGATACTGCCTTATCACGCACGTTATGCCATGTAAGGAAGGCTGTCTGCTGTGCCTTCATCGCATCGTTCCATCTTGCCGCAGGCTCTACAACGGTCTTATAGAGCTTCTGGCGAGCAGAATCCTTGCTCTCAATGTCGGCAACGGACTGATAGCGAACCTTCTTGTAATTCTCGAACTCGGCTTCTGTATAGATATCAGCAGCATCCAGTTTCTTCTTGATCTCATAGATGATATCGAGGTTCTGGGCAGACTCCATTTCAGCCCCGTTGTCATACTTCGTAAACGCCCGCGTGACGGCCTCCGGGTCGTTTACGAAGTCAATGATATAGACGTGATCCTTGCCGGAATAGGTCCTGTTCAGGCGAGAATACGTCTGCACAATCTCGATATCGTTAGCGATCTTCTTGTCAATGTACATGGCGCAGAGTTTCGGCTGGTTGAATCCAGTCTGGAACTTATTCGCTACGATGAGAAGCCGGTTCCGCGGCCGGTCAAAGGCGTTCTCGACAGACTCGTACCCAAGGTCGTTCATATTCTCCTCGGTGTAGTCATAGTCCGTCTTGATGGCTGCAAACGGATTGTCCTTGAGGTACTGGTCCTCCTTCATGACCGCCTGTGAGCCCTTTACCTTGCCGGAGAAGGCTACCAGCGGCTCTCCCGGAACCTTGAATTGGAGCCGTTCCGTAATCTTGTCGCGGTCATACTCGGGATGAGCACGGAGATACCCATCAATAGCATACTTATAGCGGACAACGGAAGGACGGCTAGATGTAACAATCATCGCCTTTGCCTGTCCGTTCAGCATAGCCGCCACGTTTTTGACGAAGTGCTCAATGATAAACTCCGCCTTCTCCATCACGTTTGTTGGATGCAGGGATTCCCACTGGGCGATTGTCCGAAGTGCCGCTCGCTCATCCACGAGCTTGTCCTTAACCACCTCTTCATTCAGCTTGTAAGCAGTCTTGTAGGGCATATATCCCTTCAGAACATCGAGAATATACCCTTCCTCAATAGCCTGTCGCATCGGGTACAGATGAAAGGACTCCGGCAGCGGGTTGCCGGTCTTCGGGTCTGTCCGGTTACCCGGTCTTCCGAACAACACCTTTGTCTCTGCCTTAGGCGTAGCGGTGAAGGCGAAGAAGGAAATATTGGTCGGCATTTCCCTTGCATCCTGCAATTGCTGGAAGTAAGCGTCGATAGCATCTTCATCAGTCACGCTATCAAGGTCGAGCTTCGTCTTATCCTTGTCAGCGGCCAGCTTCAGAGCGGCTTTCATCTTGCCTGCAAACGATCCGGTCTGTGCGGAATGCGCCTCATCGATTAGGACAGCGAATTTAGCGTCAATCAGGTCTTTATCCATGGCAATGGCATCCATGGCAAATGGGAAGGTCTGGAGCGTAACAACGACAATCTCACGCTTTTCATGCAGAGCTTTCGCAAGCTGCTTGGACTTTGCTCCGGAAGTCTTCTTTACGTCATCACCGCCGATCATCTCAATCAGTCCGACCGTCTTTTTCAGCTGTTTAATGGTCTTCTTGATGTTGGTATCAAGCCCCACACGGTCTGTCACAACGATAACGGAGGAGAATTCCCGTGTGCCGTCCGGGTTCATCAGACGAATCAATTCATGGGAGATCCATGTAATCGTCTCGGTCTTACCTGAGCCAGCGGAATGCTCGATAAGATACCGTTGTCCCGGTCCGTTCTCACGAACATCATCAATGCACTTTGTCACACAGTCCCACTGATGAAAGCGGGGGAAGATCTGCGTCTTTACATCGTGCAGACGGCCTGTTGCGTCTTCCTTCTTGGATACTTCCTCAAATACAAAATTATGGAAGATGCGAAGCCAGTTATCCTTGCGGCAGATATCATTCCAGAAATAGGAAGTCGGATAATCCGTATCGTCCTCCTGCATGGGTAGATTGCCCGCATGACCCTCATTTCCCTTATTAAATGGCAGAAAACGGGGCTTCTTGGATTCCAGATTCGTGCACATCCAAATCTCGTCTTCAGAAATGGCAAAATGCACGACAGCACCACGCTTATACATGAGGAGATAGTTCTTGCGGTTCGTACCGGGTTCAATCGGCTTCCGCTCGTTCTGATATTCCTCAATAGCATCCTGTACAGTCTGTGTCAGTTCGGTCTTTACCTCTGCGGTTCCGACAGGAATTCCGTTGATAAAGAAAACAAGGTCAAGAGACTTGTTTCCTGCGGTCTGATAATGGACTTGGTGCATGACGCGGAGAATGTTTTCGTCATAGAAAACCTTCTGCTTCGGAAGCCTCGGATCGTCTGGGAAGTGGCCGGAACAGGTGACAGTCTGAAGCCCCGCAGTCTGGAATCCGTCACGAAGAGTGAGGATGGTTCCGTCAATCTCCAGAGATTTCACGAGAGCCTTTTCAAGATTTGACTCCCAGTTCCCGCCGTACATCTTTTTAGCCTTTTCAACCTTGTCTGGTGCGGTCTTTGATAAATATTCAATAAAATCAGGGAAGTATAAAGCAGTGTTCGGATCGAAGTCTTTGTCCGTTCTGCTTTCCCTCCAACCCTGGGAGACCAGCTTATCAGCAATATGCTGCTCCAGGTTGATTTCCTTATGCAGGGTATCCATTATTCATAGTTCTCCTTTCTGCAGTCGATTTTGCCCGTGACGGCATTGTAAATCAGCGACTTCTTATATTCTTCCAGTTTGGCGATTAATTGATTATGCTTGTTTACAGCATTGTCTAAAATACTGTTTGTCTTGTCCAATACCTTAACGATATCGGCCTGCGTTTTGGCATCGGGAAAGGAGATAACGGCATTTTTTACCTTTTCAATATTGAGATTATTTACAACACTGCCATCTACAGATCGTGTAAACTGCTTCATTGCGATATCCGATTCAAGGTAATAGTAAAGATACTCGGGCAAAATGTTATTGAAATCGGAAAAGGCAAGCCAACCATCATGAATACAGCCATCAATATTTAAGACATATGGATGGCCAAAGCTCATGGAGTTTGTTAGAAGTAATGTTCCTTTTTTAACAAATCTTGTTTTATTTAGCCCCTTTCGCTTTATTTTCTGTTTAGTATGGTCAATATATCTTCCATTTCCAGTAGCATCACCAATTTTTATCCAATTAAAGCCATCTCCATCCGTGATATATTCATCGATAGGTCTTGGCGACCCGCCACGAACAACATTGACCACAAACTTGATACGGCTTTGAGTCCATCCATCCTGTGCTGTCACCGCCCGTGTAACCTCTGCTTGCCAATATTCTCCCAGCTTTTCGATGATAACCTTGTGCTTTGCAATGTTGTCATCGATGGCGGCGCACTTGCGGTCAAGAAAAGATACGATAGAACTCTGTATTTCAGAAGGAGGAAGGACAATGAAAGTCTGCTTCAGAGCCTTCTGAGAAATGCTAAACACTTTAACTTCCGTAAGATTCTTTCGAATCTGATATCGCCACGCATCTGTCGTAAAAAGGTAAGCCAGATACTTGTTATTGTGTTTCTCCTCTGTAGGGGTAAGTAATACCGTGTGGTACCCTGCATAAATCTTTTCGTCCGAATCAATAAATGCACAGTTACCTACACCATCCAGATCCTCTGATGTATCAGCGAAAATAAAGCCATTTCGTATAGCTATTGAGGAATTATTTCCATCACAGAATGCCTTTGGAGTATGGCGAATCAGTTCGTCATGGCAGTGAACCTTAGAATTCCATTTGGCGTGAATCTGACCATAACTGATCACATTCTCACCTTCTTCCGTTAAATCTGTTTTTTTGATAGAGAGTCCTTTTCCAAGGGAGAATTTTGATTTTAATGGCACTCGCTCCCAATGGGCTGGGAAGTCTTTGTCCCATCTTCTTGTATTATCCATCATTTCAGCAGTTCCTCTTCGAACGAACCAAGGCTCTTTTCTAGTTCGATGATTTCCTTAGCAATCTCTTCCGGCTTTCTAGGCTCTTCGTAGTGATAGAAATAGTTGTTAAAGGAAATACCTGTGCCGACAACACCAACCTTGCCGTCCTGTAGAGGGCCGGAATCCCGGACAGATTCATCAATCCATGTCTCCGGAGCATACGGAAGGACTTCCTTCTGCATATATGTGTCGAAATCCATGTCCCACGGAATGTTCTCTGTATCCTTCAGATCAGGGTCGGGAACGATATTCCCTTTCTTGTCTGTAACAATCGGGAACGACTTGTCTTTTACGCCAAACGTTTTCCGGATGGCCTTGGCAATCGTCGGAGCGCCAACCGGCTTATCCATGTCCTTACGGACGGCCTTGGCGAATGTATCCGCCCACCAGTAGTCCCGTTCGGTCCCGTTCTGAAGTTCCCTGATAACGGCACTTTTCAGCACTTGCTTATCGCTGTCTTTCAGTTTCGGAAGCACTTCCAAGAGACCGCTGACCTTGGCTGCGTCAAGTATGATCTTCTCATGGAGCGGTTGCTGCGTTGTCACCTGACGGAACATGAAGTCTGTATCCGATACAATAATGCTTTTTCCGTGGTCATGGCCGTCGATATAGGTTTCCACAATCCAACGGCGCTTATCTTCCGGGATGTCGTACCGCTTATTCCCGAGGGATTTCCGGCGAGACTCTTTCATATCTGACGCATCAATCAGCTGAATCTTGTGTTTCCGGCCTTCTGGCTTGTGGTTATTTAAGATCCAAAGGTAGGTGTTGATCCCCGTGCGGAAAAAGATCTCTGTCGGGAGCTTCACGATGCAATCAATCACGTCCTGTTCAAAGAGCCAGCGACGGATATTGGACGGACCGCTGCCCGCGTCGCCCGTGAAGAGCGGAGAAGCTGACAGGACAATGCCCGCCTTGCCGCCGCCTTCCGATACCGGGGCCATCTTGGACACGACATGCTGCAGAAACAGCATGGAGCCGTCGCTGATGGACGGAAGCCCGGCCCCAAAGCGTCCCTTAAACCCAAGCCTTGCTTCATCAAACACGGCGTCTTTCTCTTTTTCCCACTTTTTCCCATAAGGCGGATTGGAAAGCTGATAATTAAATGTATCATCCGGGAACTTGTCATCGGAAAGCGTATCTCCATAAGCGACATGCGCGGACAGGTCCTTCACGGAATCATATTCATCTTTGTCGCCGTTGTTGACATTGCGGAGCAGAAGGTTTGCCTTGCCAACAGCCCAGGATTCACCCTCGATTTCCTCGCCATACGGCACGATCACGGCCGGGGCGGTCATTTCTCTGTTTTTGTGCCACTCATCCAGAAGGTCGAGTGCGTCCGTAATGAATCCGCCAGTTCCCATGGTCGGATCATACAGTGTCCGGACAATGCCCTTGTCAGAGTTCATCAACTCTTCATCGTTGGCGAAGATCATACTGGTCGCCAGACGCACGACGTCTTTCGGCGTCATGAAGTCCTCGGCGTCCTCCGCAATGGACTCGCCGTAACGCTGAATCAGGTGCTCGTAGATGTTGGACATCTCTCGGTCGGACACAGCCTCCGGGGAAAGGTCGAAGGCCGCGAACTTCATGCAGGTCGTGTAGAGCATACCGTGTTCCTGAAGCGTCTTGCAGGTTTCCTCCATCTTGAACCGCTTCATGATTTCACGAGCATTCGGGCTGAATCCGTCGATATAAGACATCAGGGCCTCGTAGGTATCCGTAGCGCCCAGGTTGTTCAGACGGAAGTTTGTGACGTTGTAGAAAGGCTTTTTAGAATACGTACGATAGTTTTCGCTTTCCCGTCCCCATTCCTTCTCATGGTCTTCCAGAGCCTTGCAGACGGCGACCCTGGTTGGCTCCAAAGCACATTCCAGTCTGCGGAGGAGGGAGAATGGGAGCACCACACGGTTATAGTCTTTTCTCTGGATCACGTCCCTCAGATAATCGGCCACGTTCCAGATTTCTGCTTCGTAATTAAACCGTTCCTGTTCCATTAAGTGGTCTCCTTATCTTTTCAACCAGAATTTGAGAAATAACCTCATATTATGATGATACTATAACAAGAAAACTATTTCAACCAGATTTTGAGCAAAATATAGAGTTGTGATTTTCTATGTTTTCAACCAAACGGGATATTTTGCGACATAAGAAAAAGAACCTCATTCAACCAGAACCCCGATATTGGGAAATGGTCGGATAAGGCCCTTTTCAACCTCAAATTTCACTTACCC
>CAMCRT010000013.1 GCA_945877355.1 uncultured Mitsuokella sp.
GCATTTCGTCGCCGACGGTGATGATCTTCGAGTTCGACTGGAAGCCGCGCTGGGTGATGATCATGTCACTAAACTCGTTGGCGATATCGACGTTACTCATCTCCAGGGCCGACGGCGTAATGGTTACGCCGAGGGCGGCAGCCGTCTTGACATTCGGTGTGCCGGAGTTGTTGGAGACCTGGTAGAGGCTGTTGCCCGTCTTCTCCAGGCCCGAGGCATTCGTGAACTGGGCGATGGCCACCTGAGCCTCGCTCTGCTTGATGCCGTTCGTGTAGGTGCCCGTGATGACGCCAGAGCTGTCGACAGCGATGCTCTTGAGGGTGCCGGCAGCATTGCCGTTCGTCGTGCCGTTGATGGTGCTGCTGCCCGCATACTGGGTCAGAGCCGAAAGATCGAGCGTCACCGTCTGGGGGCTGCCAGAGCCGTTTTTAAGGGTCAACTCTGCTGCATCGCCACCGGACACATACTTGCCGTTCGTGTCGAACTGGATGGTGATCGGTTTGAGCGTATATGTCGTCTGGGTGCCGTCCGACTCATCCACCGTGCTCGTCTGGCCCGCCACGTCCGGGGTCAGGGACACGGTCCACTGATTGCCCGTCTTGCCCGTATTGTCCACCTTTGTGCGGGTGAAATACACGGGAACGGTGTGCTTCGAGCCGAGGCTGTCATAGATGGTCAGGTTTGTCACCTGGGGCAGGCTGTTGCCCACCGCATAGGTGCCCGTCGTCTCCGTCACCGTCGAGCCATCACTCAGTGTGACCGTGACGGGGTTCGTGGCCGTTGCGGCCGCTGTGGAGGAAACCTTCGTGATCTTCGGCACTTCGGAGTTCAGGTTGTTGGCATAGGTCGCGATGGTCGTGGCCTTTGCTGCCATGCCCTTGCCGGAGGCGATCTGGATGTTCGTCACAGCGCCCGTCGTGTTGACGGTGCCGTTCTCCCCCATCCAGCCCTGGACGAAAAGGCCAGAGCCCGGCAGGACGTAGTTGCCCTCCGCGTCGAACTCGAAGGCGCCATCGCGGGTATAGTAAGTCTCATTGCCGTTCTTCACGACGAAGAGGCCGTTGCCGCTCAGGGCGAGATCCGTGTTCTTGCCCGTGGACTGGGCGGAGGCATCCGTGAAGAGCAAGTCGATGGAGGCCACGCCGACGCCGAGGCCAATCTGCTTCGGGTTCGTGCCGCCGATCGTCCCGTTCGGGGCAGAGGCCGCCGTCTGGGTCTGGGAAAGGGTATCGGCAAAGGTCACGCGGCTCGATTTGAAGCCCGTCGTATTGACGTTTGCAATGTTGTTGCCGATGACATCCATGCGTGTCTGGTGGGACTTCAGTCCGGAAACACCAGAGAAGAGGGAACGCATCATGGTGATTCTACTTCCTTTCTTGAAGGAAACACCGGTGCGGCCGGCGGCTATCAGTCAGTCAAGCCGCCATGAGATTTCCAATTTGGTCCAATCTCAGAGGATCGCCGCGCTATCGATGTTTGTGAAGATATTCTGTTTTGCGCTGCTGCCTTCCATGGCTGTGATGACCGTGCGATTTTTGACGCTCACGACGAGTGCCGTCCCGTTCATGTAGACGAGGGACTCCCGGGCGCCCTTGGCGGCCATCTGCCCGACGACATCGTCGAGCCGTTTCACATCCGCCTCCGTGAAGTGTATCCCACGGGACTGGATGCGCTCAAGCGCATGCTGGGAGAATGCGACTCTGCTCTGTTTTTCCTTGAGGATCTGAGCAAAGCTGGCACCATCTGAGGAGGACGGAGCCTTCGAGGATCTATTTGCACTCTCTCGCGCTATGGTATTCGGTTGCCGTATCGGAAGAAGTGGCGCGTTCAGAAACAAGCTTGCATCCTGCATTTCTGTTCCTCCGCGTGTATCTTACGAATTTGTGGTCAGCCCCTGGCCGATGCGGGTAATTTCGCTGATCTTGACCTGGTAGGTCTTGCCGCCGACCTCTGCCACGATGGAGGGGCTGCCGTCGGAGATGCTGACGCCCTTGACCGTGCCTTCAAAGGTCTGCTGGGAAGTCTTGGCCTTGCCGTTCTTGTCGAGAACAGCGTTGCCGTCCTTATCCGTGACCGTCGTGGTGGTGATCCACTGGACATTCTGGCCGATCATGGAGCTGAGCTGCCCCACAAGCACCGACGTGTCGATGTTGCTGACGAGGGTCGAGACCTTCGAGAGGCCCTCCGCCACGTTCGTCATCTGCTCCAGACTGGAGAACTGGGCGAGCTGAGCGAGGTATTCGCCATTGTCCTGGGGATCGAGGGGATCCTGGTACTGCATCTGGGTGACGAGAAGCTGCAGGAATGCATCCTTGCCCATCTCGTTTTTCTTCGTCGCAGTGGTTGCGGACGTATAGGCATCGGTCTGGTAGGTGACGCCATCCTTCGTGATGGTATTGAGCGTATTCGCCATAGAGTTTCCTCCTTTCAAAAAACAAAATCAAATGCGGTAGTCCACGCCGTCGGCTGTGAGGCCCTCCTGCTGAGCTGCGCTCGCGATGCCCGCGATGCTCTCCAGGCCTTCCTCATAGTCCTCGCCATCGGCGAAGTTTCTGCGGCTGCCCTGGTGCTGCTGCGGGTTCTGGTAGGCTGCCCCGCCGTCCGACTGGGGAAGCTCATTCCCTAGACCTGCATAGACGTCCACATTGTCCACCTTGATGCCCTGATTGTTCAGATCCTGACGGAGCTGGACGAGGGAGTTCTCGAGGATGGTGCGGACCTCTGCGCTCTGGCTGTGGAAGGACGCATTGACGGAGCCATTCTGGGTGACGGAGACCTTCAGCGTGAGATCGCCGAGGTGCTCCGGCTTCAGATGGATGACCATCTCCGTGTCCTGGCCCCGCTGGATGAGACGGGCCTGGTCCACGATCTGCCGCGGGATATCATAGTCCGTACGGGCCTGGGAGACCTCCTGGGGTGCCTGGGTCTGCTGCACATTCTGCGTATTCGTGAGGGTCTGGGCAAAGGATGCGCCCGTGTGCTGGGCAGGTGCCTGCTGGGGTGCCTGGGCGCTCTTAGGAGTCTCAGGTGCTTCGCTTGCGACGGGTGCTGCCTGCTCTGCCGGCTGTGCGTCCTCCTGCTGGAAGAGGGCTGCATCTTGCTGCTGGGCATTCGGCTGGGCATCGCCCCTGCCGTCCTGAGCTGCCTGATGAAGCATCACCCGCAGGGGATCCTGGGGCTCGCTGTCGACGGTGAGGGCTGCATCCCCAAGAAGGGATGTGGTATCCTGTGTCTCCTCCGACTTCTGAGCTGTAGCCGTCTGCGCAGTCACCTGCTGCAGACCAGTTAGAGCAGTTGCCACCGGCGCCTCTGCTACTGTAGCTGCCTGAGCTGCCACATTTTGTGTCGGGACAGCCGCATTTGCCTGTAGTGCATCCTGGGCGCTATGCCAGGCAAGGCTTGCCTCCAGGGGTGTCAGGGTCTTCTGCCCATTCTGGGCTACCACAGTGGTGGTAGCCATTTGGCTGCCGTCCCCTGTCTGCGTCTGCTGCAATAGGGATGTCGCCGCATTCTGCGCCGCCACTGACTTGGAAGCACCGCTACCCTGCTGGAAAGCTACGTCCTCTGCTCCCGTGATCTTCTGCCCCGAAAGCATGGCGAGGAAATCCTGGCTTTTCTGCCCGGCTGCCTTGTCCTGGGGGAGCAGCGCCTGCAGAGAGGGCTGCTCCGGCTCTGTCTGCTGCAAGGTCTGCAGGTCGAGAACCACGGCCGCCGTATCGCTGGAAACGGTCTCCGTCTCCTGCTGGGCTGCGGGATTCGTCGCATTCTGCGCATTCGCTGCTGCCATGAGCTGCTGCTGGGCATCATTTTGCCCCTGCGCGTCGCCGGAGTCCTTGGCATCTCCCTTGCCGGGAAGTCCCGTGTCCTTGTCCGCGTCCTTTCCCTTGGCAGCGGCATTTCCCGAAAGGGCATCCGCTTCCTTCGTATCCTTTGCCGTAGCGGCATCCACCATATCCCCGAAGGTATTCTTGTCGGACTTGGAGGATTTTGCCGCCGTACTAGCAGACTTGGAGCTTCTAGAGCTCGCACTTGACTTTGTGCTCTGCTGGACATTTGCGCTTGACATGATCTGTGTTGTCATACTATCACCTCCTTTCGATATGTATATCGTGCATTTTCGCAAAAAATTAAGGGCTGCGCAACCATTACTGCGCAGCCCCCTCGCCTGACGCTGCCGCATTCCCCGTATCGCCGGAGGAATTATTATCCTGCCCGCCACCTGCCTGGGCTGCAAGGTCTGAGGGCGCCGTCACATTTTTCTTCGTGCCCTCATAGATAAGCTGGGTCAAGCGCGCGGCCCGATCCGGCGTCATGGCTGCTAAGACATTTGCCGCATTGCCCTCCTCCATGCGCTGCAGGATGGCGACGACCACATCGTCATTAAGGGGCTCCAGATCTGCTGCTGCATCCTCTGGCTTCATGTTGTCGTAGAGCTTCGCGATCTTCGTCACGCGCTTCTTCTCTGCGGCCTGACGCTCCTTCATCTGGGCTTCGATTTCCTTTTTCGTCAGGGTGACCTTTTTCTTCTTGTCATCCTTCTTGTCGTCGGCCTTCGGCTTGACATCCTCCACCGGCTTGTTTTCCATATCCTCCTCTTTGGGAGCTGGCTTTACAAAATACTGTCCGATGATGGGGAGGTTGTAGAGGCCGTATTTTTCATTGATTGTCTGCGTGTCGAAGATACGTAGGTAAATGCCCAGGGCAAACCCGCCGATTATGAGTACAAGCAAAAGAAAGAGTATCAAGAATAGCTTGAGGAGCTTCTTTCCCTTGCCTTTTTTCTCCTGTTCTTCGTCCATCGTTTTCCCTGCCTTTGCCTACTCACTACTCTCTGCGGCGAAATGTCACTGATAGATATCGAGCACCTTGTTGACGTAGTTCTGGGTCTCCCGATAGGGCGGTACCCCGCCGTACTCCTTGACGGCCTGAGGGCCGGCGTTGTAGGCGGCCACGGCCTTCTTCACATCGCCGCCGAAGGTGTCGAGCATCTGGCGCAGGTATTTTGCGCCGCCCTCCACATTTTCCTTCTCGTCATAGGGATTGACGCCGAGGGCCTTTGCCGTGTCCGGCATGAGCTGCATGACGCCGATGGCGCCCGCCTCCGACACGGAGGCTTGGTTGCCGCCAGACTCCACCTCCGCCACGGCAGAGACGAGCTTCGAGTCCACGCCGAACTTCGCGCTGGCCTCCTGGACGAGAGAGGAAAGGGAGGAGTCTGCGAGAGGATAGGATTCAACCGTCCCCTGCGCCGCCTGGGCAGCCGTGGTCTTCTGGGGGCTCTCTACAGCTTGCGTCCCCTCCTGGGGCACTGCACCTGTCTTCTTCAGCTCCTCATCGAGGGCCTGCTGGAAGGGCTTCCCCTTCACGCTGCCGGGGATGCCAAACTCCTCCTGTATCTCGGCGATGCGCGCTTGTACAGCCTTTATGCCACTAAGTGATATCATCGTGCTTCTCCCCTTCTATCAGCCAAGCTTTTCCTTGCGCATGGTGAGCTGGAGGCCGATTTCGTCCAGCATTTTCTGCTCCTCATGAAGGGCCTCCGCCTTGTATTCCTCGAGGCGGCGCTCCTTGAGCTGCTCGATGCTCTTAAGGTAGCTCATGAGACCCATGAGCTCCTTGAGCTTCTTCTGTTTCTCCCCCCGGGTCTGGAGGATGAGGTTATTCTGCATCTCGATCTGCTCTCGCTTCCAAGAGAAGAACTGGTTGTAGGTCATGAGCTTCCCTACGGTGACCCGGGTGCCCTCCTCCGCCAGAGCCTCGTACTCCTTCTGGCCCTGCTGCATCTCCTCCAGGAGCATCTTCAGGTGGGCCTGCTGATCCTCCAGCTTGCGGGAGACCTCAGCGAAGGCGACCTCCGCATCCTCTTTCTTCATGTGGGTGACCTTCAGGAGCGTCTCGAGATTGAATTTAAATTTTTTCATAGGCTAGCTGCCTGTCAGCCGGAGATCTCAATGAGCTTCTTCTCCGTCTCCTCGTAGGTATCCACCTCGTAGATGCCCTGGCAGAGAAATTCGTCGATCTTGTCGATCTTCTCGATGGACTCGTCAATTTTCGCACTGGAGCCCTTGACATAGGCGCCGATGTGGATGAGATCCTCCGCGTCCCGGTAGACCGCCATGAGCTGGCGCATCCGCTGGGCGGCCTTCAGGTGCTCCTCCGACACTACCTCGTTCATGACACGGCTGACGCTCGTCATGACATCGATGGCGGGGAAATGGTTCTGGGCCGCGATATTGCGGGATAGCACGATGTGGCCGTCCAATATGCTTCGCACCGCGTCGGCGATGGGCTCATTCATGTCGTCGCCATCCACGAGCACCGTGTAGATGCCTGTGATGGAGCCCTTCCCGCTGGTGCCTGCCCGCTCCAGAAGGCGCGGCAGCATGGCAAAGACGGAGGGCGTATAGCCCCGCGTCGCCGGCGGCTCGCCGATGGTGAGGCCCACCTCGCGCTGGGCCATGGCGAATCGGGTGACGGAGTCCATCATGAGGATGACCCGCCGCCCCTTGTCCCGGAAATACTCCGCGATGGCTGTCGCCGTCATGGCTCCCTTTATGCGGACGAGAGCCGGCTGGTCGCTGGTGGCCACCACCACAACGGCCCGCTTCATACCCTCCTCGCCGAGATCCCGCTCGATAAAGTCCCGGACCTCGCGGCCACGCTCGCCCACCAGGGCGATGACGGAGATGTCCGCCTCCGTGTTGCGGGCGATCATGGAGAGCAGCGTGGACTTGCCCACGCCGGAGCCCGCCATGATGCCGATGCGCTGCCCGTCTCCCATGGTGATGAGGCCATCGATGGCCCGCACCCCCACGTAGAGGTTCTCGTGGATGCGAGGACGCTCCAAGGGGTCCGGCGGCTGGGCATTGAGGGGATATTCCTGATCCGTGAGGATCGGCCCCTTGCCGTCCATGGGATTCCCCAGGCCGTCGAGGACGCGACCTAGGAGCTCATCCCCCACCTTGACCTTCAGGGTCTTCTGGGCGGAGACCACCTCGCAGCCGGGGCCGATGCCCTGCATCTCGCCGACGGCCATGAGCATGACCATTCCCTCGCGAAAGCCCACCACCTCGGCAGGGATGGGCTCGACGCCAGGGAAGTGGGAGCTCACATAGCAGAGCTCTCCCACGCTGACCGTGGGGCCCTCGGACTCGATGACGAGGCCGATGACCTGGGTCACCTTGCCCGTGAGCTTTACCGTACTGCAGGTACGGATGGCCTGATGAAATTTTTCAAGATTAACCGGGGGAATGGTGCCTCCCCCCCTCTCAATTGCTTCACTCATAGCATGACATCCTTGACCGCCTGGCGGATGAGCTCGATCTGGGTCTGGAGGCGGGCATCCACACTGCCATTCGGTGTCTCGATGATGCAGTCGCCAGGCACGAGGCTCTCGTCCGACTCGAACTCCAACGTCGCATCCGGCGCCGTGAGCATCCGGCGAAATTCATCCCTCGCCATGAGCACCATGTCATAGCACTGGGGTGCCACACGGACCTTGAACTCCTTCTGATCCTTGACCCGGAGAAGCGCCTCCCGGACGATGGGCAGCACGAGCTGGGTCTGGTCAATGAGATGCTCCGGGAGCACCTTTGCCACCGCCTCCATGGCGAGGTCGACAATATCCTGCTCTGCTTCCTGGACATAGTCGCGGGTGGCAGCCTTCGCATCCTGCAGAAGCTTTGTGGCGCGGGCGCCGGCATCCTTTATCATGGACTCCAGCTCCTGGCGGACCTTCTGCTCGCCTTCCTCCCGGCCGGCCTCGAAGCCTTCCTTATGACCGTCTTCCTTCGCCTGCTCCCGGAGGGCTTCTGCCTCCACTTTGGCGTCGTCGATGATCTTCTTTGCCTCAGCCTTTGCCTCCTGCTTCATGACCTGGATGCTGATCTTGGCATCGGAGAGCATTTCATTTGCCCGCTCCTCCTTTGCCTTGATTTCCGCCAGCATATTGTCGTAGGCTTCCTGGTCAAAGGCCGGGGTCTCTTCACTCTCCGCTTTAGGGGGTGGCGGCGGTGGCGGCGGTGGCTCGATGGTCCGAGCCTCCTGCCACAGGGCCGCCTTGATAACCTTAGACAATCATCTCGTCTCCGTTTCCGCGGGAAATCACAATCTCGCCCTTGTCCTCCAGGTTCCGGATGACGCCGACGATCTTCTGCTGGGCTTCCTCCACGTCGCGAATCTTGACCGGGCCCATGAACTCGATCTCCTCGCGAAGCATATCGGCTGCACGGCTCGACATGTTCTTGTAGACCTTCGCCGCGACCTCGTCCGGCGTCGCCTTGAGGGCGAGGGAGAGGTCCTTCTGATCCACCTCGCGCAGGACCATCTGGAGGGAGCGGTCGTCCAGCTGGACGATATCCTCGAAGACGAACATCTTGCGCTTGATGTCCTCGGCCAGATCCGGGTTGTCCACCTCGAGGTTTTCGATGATGGTCTTCTCGGTGGTGCGGTCAACGCGATTGAGCACCTCGACGACGGCCTCGATGCCGCCGGCGGTGGTGAAGTCCTGGGTGACGAGGGAGGAGAGCTTCCGTTCCAGCACTCGCTCCACATCCCGGATGACATCCGGCGACGTGCGATCCATGATGGCGATACGCTTTGCCACGTCCGCCTGCTGCTCCGGCGTCAGGGACGACAGGACGGTCGCCGCCTGGTCCGGGTCCAGGTACGCCATGATGAGGGCGATGGTCTGGGGATGCTCGTTCTGGATAAATGTGAGGAGCTGGGACGGATCCGTCTTCCGCAGGAAGTCGAAGGGCCGCACCTGCAGGCTCGTGGTAAGGCGATTGATGATATCCATCGCCTTCTCCGAGCCCAGAGCCTTCTCCAGGACGTTCTGCGCGTACTCGAGGCCACCGGTAGAGATGTAGTCCTTCGCCATGGCCATCTGATAGAACTCGCTGACGACCTTGGCCTTCGTCTCCGCATCGACCTGTTTCTGATTCGCTATCTCAAGGGTAATGGCCTCGATTTCCTCATCATCGAGATGCTGGAAGAGCTTTGCCGAGTACTCCGGACCGAGCGCGATAAAGAGAATCGCGACCTTCTGGGTATTGGAAAGCTCGCCACCGCCATTTCCATACATATCGTCCATTGCCATTTATTCGTCCTCCGAAAGCCATGTCTTGATAAGCATGGCGACCTCTTCCGGCTTCTGATCGATGAGCTGCTGGAGTGTTTCCTTCTCCGTGAGGTGACGCTGCTCCTCCTCGCTGAGGGCTTCTTCCTCCACTTCCTCGCCTTCCTCCATGGCTGCGGCGCGCTCCTCTGCGAGGCGCTCCTGCTCCAGCTCCTCGAGGCGCTGCTGCTCCTCGATAGCTTCCTGCTCCATGCGCTTTTTCCGGCGATACATCATGACGGCGCCGACGATGAGGGCGATGACCAGGAGGAATGCTCCCACCTGGGCGTAGAAGATGCGATCTTCCTTGTCCTTGGCGGCCTGCTCCTCCGCAGCCTTCTTGTCCCGCAGCTCCGTGCTGAAGGGCAGCGGCTCCACGGAGATGGTGTCGCCCCGATCCGTATTGATGCCCGCGGCGCTGGAGATGCTCCGAAGGATGCTGTCCTGCTGGGTCGCATTGACCGTATCATCCACGAGGACGGCCACGTTCAGCCGACGGATGGAGCCTGGCGACGCGATGGTCTTCTGTTTCTCCTCGTTGATCTCGTAGTTCTTTGTGGACTCCTTCTTGGCGTAGTTGGCATTGGAGTTGCCATTCTGCGCCACATAGCCCGGCACATTGGACTGGGTGCCCGCAGGGCCGCCCGGCTGGGTCGATGTGCCTTGATACGTCTCATTGATATCCTGCTGGCTGCGGATGATGCCTGCATCATCCACGACAGGGGTGAATGTCTGCTTGTCCGTCTGCTTGTCGTCGAAGTCCAGCTCCACGCTGACCCGGGCAAAGGCCTTGCCCTCGCCAAGGGCCTGGTCGAGAAGGGTCTGGACCTTCTTCTCGATATTGTCCTGGACCTTCTTCGTCATGTCCAGCTGGGTCATGGTCTTCTGGGAGACGCTATTCTCATCCTGCTCGTCCGGGTCATTCAAAATCTTGCCCGACTCGTCCACGATGGTGATGTTCTCCGGCTGGAGCCCCTGGATGCTGTGGGCAGCCAGGTTCACGATGCCCTTGACTTCCTTCTTGGAAAGCTGCTGATTGGGCTTCAGGCGCAGCATGATGGATGCCGTCGCCGGCTTTTCATTCTTTTTATAGAGGCTGTCCTCGGGAAGCACGATATGGACCCGGGCCTTCTCCACCGCATCGATCTGCTCGATGGTGCGGGTGAGCTCGCCCTGGAGCGCCTGCAGGTAGTTCACCTTGTTCTGGAACTCCGTGACACCAAGCTTGCTGTCGTCGAAGATCTCAAAGCCCTTCTGCCCGCGAGGAAGTCCCTCTGTCGCAAGGCTCAGCCTCGCCTCATGGACATTCTTCGACGGCACGAGGATCGTCGTGCCCTGCTTCGTCTCCTGGATTTCATAGGAGACCTTCTGCTCCTTGAGCTTTGCAGCCACCTCGCCGGCGTCCTTCGTCTCCATGTTCGTAAACAGGGGGACCATATCCGGCTTGCTGCCGTACCAGGCTGAAACACCTATTATTGCTATCAAGACGGCCAAAGCGGAACCCAGCATGATATATCGCTGCCGTTTGCTGAACCTTTTCAGGAGGTTCAGATACCGCTCTTTCCAGTTCGCCATGTTCTCCATCCCTTCAACGCACTCGTATTTCTGCCATCAGCCATTATACCTGCATGCGCATGATTTCCTGATAGGCAGAAACCGCACGATTGCGAATTTGTAGTGTGAGCTGAAGAGCAAGATCAGCCTTTGCGCTGGCCACGACGACCTGCGACACGTCCTCGACCTTCCCCGCTGCGAGAAGCGTGTTCTGCCGGTCCGATTCCTTCTGCAGTGCATTGACATTCGATAGAGCGTCCTTCAGGTACGCGCCAAAGGTCTTTTCCTCCGCCTTCGGCTGCGTCTCTCCCAGATGGCTCTCCGCATGCATGGCAACGGGACGAAGGGCAAGCGATGCAATCTCCATGCCGGATTCTCCTTTCCAAAACGGCGCACAGTCACACGTTTTCAACGGGCGCCATTTGCTATTACTTTCCGATATCAAGTACCTTCGTCACCATGGACTTTGCGGCATTGATTGTCGTCGCATTCGCCTCATAGGCCCGGGAGGCGGTGATCATATCGACCATTTCCGTGACGATATTGACATTCGGCCGCTCCACATAGCCCTGGGCATTGGCGTCGGGATTACCCGGATCGTAAACAAGCGGTCCCTGGGTGTCGTCCGCCTCGATGCCCACAGCACGGACGCCCTCGCCCGGCCGGTCCTTTGACACCATATTCTGCAGCATGTTGTCAAACATCCCCCGACTCTTTGCCTCCCGGGGCTCGAAGACCACATAGCGGCGGTGGTATGCGCCGCCCTCCCGGGTACGGGTCGTGTTGGCATTTGCGATATTATTCGATATGACATCCATGCGAAGGCGCTCTGCCGTGAGGCCCGAGGCCGCTGCATCGATTCCAAGGAATATGCTCATGGATTGCTCCTTACTCCGCCAAAAAGCGGGAACTCACGTATTAGCTCTGGCCGCTCGTGATGACATTTCGCATCTTCGTGACGTAGCTGCCGAGCTCCGTCGCCATCGTGTTGTACCAAAGCTGATTCTTCGCCAGGCCTGCCATCTCGATATCCACATCGACGTTGTTGTTATCGACACGCATGGTCGTCGTGTCGTCCTCCTCTATGGCCGGCTGTGCCTTCCCAAAGGGCTTGAAGGGCAAGTGCTTGTCGTGGGTCCGCACCATCTTGAGGCGTGACCCGTCATCGTCCATGCCCAGCTCCTTTGCCAGAAGATCCTCAAACTCCACCGTGCTTCGCTTGAAGTTCGGCGTGTTGACATTGGCGATATTATTCGATATGACCTCCTGCCGGAGGGATGATGCGTGAAGGCCGCGCGTCATGTACTCCATGGTCGGCGAATTCATCATCTGTTCGAGCATACTCTACCACATACCTTTCCAGGCTTGTCGCTCATTCTTTCTATCGGATCGGATGGGCTTTCAAAATCCCATTCATGACTAACATATCTATTTCTACACAAACGACAGAATTCCTTTCCATTTTACCATGTTTTTTCCCTTTTTAGAAGTTGTTAAAGATATTTTCCTCTAAAATTTTTTGGATTCCCTCCTTTTGTGAAAACTTCTTATAGATTCCAATAGAAAAACCTCCCGAGCTTGGGAGGTTTTTCCTAGCATACTTCGATTTTATTCGTCCCGGAGCTTTTGTACCTCCTGCAGGAGATATTCATTGAGCACTTTGATGTAGGTGCCCTTCATGCCCAGGGACTTGGAGGAGATGACGCCGGCGGATTCAAATTTCCGGAGTGCGTTGACGATGACGGAGCGGGTGATCTTCACCTCGTCGGCGATCTTCGACGCCACGAGGAGCCCCTCCGTGTCGTCGAGAGCCGAGAGAATGGCATAGGCGGCCTTCCTCTCCGAGTAGGAGAGCGTGTTGATGGCGATCTGAACCGTCGCCTTTTTCCGCGCCTCGATCTCGACGCGCTGGGCGCGGTCGCGAAGCATCTCCATGCCCACGACGGTGGCGCCGTACTCGCAGAGCAAGAGGTCGTCGTCATCGAACTCCTCATCGTATTTTGCGACGACCAGTGTGCCGATACGCTCGCCTACGCCGTAAATCGGAACGATTGTCGTGTTCTTTCCATTGAAGAGGCACTTCGTCCCCTCCTCGTAGGCGCACATGCCACTCTGGGAGCGGAGGTTCGGGTACGTCTCGTCGATGCGCATGAGCCAGTTCACATAGTGCTTCGGGAACTCGCCCATGCTGATGACCTTGTCCACCATGAGGTCGCACTCGAAGTCATCCAGGAAGGCATAGCCATAGATCTTGCCCTTCTTGCTGACGATGTAGACATTGGCATTGAGGACATTGCTGAGGACGCGGGAGATGCCATCGTACTCCACGTTCTCGGAGCGCTGGAGCAGCCGGTTGATCTTGCGGGTCTTCTCGAGGAGCGTCCCTCCGGGGAGGCGGAGATGCTTCGGCGGTCTATGGGACGCGGCCTCGCGTACTTTTTCCTGTGTTGTTGCCATGATGACTTACTCCTTTTTCTTGACGAAATACTTGCGGGATTCTTTATAGTGCTATTTTATCACACTTTTCAAAATAATCATAGATAACATGCAACATTTTCAGAAAAAAGTTTTTGTAGCTTTTGACAGAAAATTCCACCGCTTTGCAGAAAGCGGTGGAATTTTTTTGTAGCTTACAGGATAAACTGAGAGAGGTCGCGGCTAGCGACGATGTCGGAGAGGCGCTTGTCCACGTAGGCGGCATCTATCGTCACTTTTTTCTCCTCAAGATCCGGAGCGGAGAAGCTGACCTCCTCCAGGAGCTTCTCCAAAAGGGTATGGAGGCGGCGGGCTCCGATATCCTCCGCATCTGTGTTGACCCCCTCGGCGAGCTCCGCCAGACGGCTTATGGCGCTCTGCTCGAAGGTGAGCTCCACGCCCTCGGTGGCGAGGAGCGCCTCATACTGCTTGATGAGTGCGTTTTCCGGCTCCTGCAGGATGCGCTCGAAGTCTTCCTTCCGCAGGGACTTGAGCTCCACCCGGATGGGGAAGCGGCCCTGGAGCTCCGGGATGAGGTCCGAGGGCTTTGCCATGTGGAAGGCGCCGGCGGCGATGAAGAGGATGTGGTCCGTCTTCACGGGGCCGTACTTCGTGGAGACCTGGGAGCCCTCCACGATGGGCAGGATATCCCGCTGGACACCCTCCCTAGAGACGTCCGCGCCGGAGCTGCCGTTCTTCACGGCCACCTTGTCGATCTCGTCCAGGAAGACGATGCCGCTGTACTCCGCCACCCGGACGGCTTCCTCTGCCACCTCATCCATGTCGATGAGCTTTGCCGCCTCCTCCTGGGCGAAGATCTTCCGGGCGTTCTTGACGGAGACCTTCCGCTTCTTGCGGTGCTTCGGCATGATGGAGCCGATCATGTCCTGGATGTTGTCCCCCATGTTCTCCAGACTGGAGCCGGTGAACATGCCCACCATGGGGCGGGAGGATTCCTCCACATCGATCTCGATGAGCTCCTCCTCCAGCTCGCCCTTCTCCAGGCGCTTCTTAACCCATTCGCGGCCTGCCTGGTACTTGGGCTTTTCCTCCTCATCCTTTTCCTCCGGCTCGTCTGCGCCGCCGAAGAGACGGCCCAGGGGGCTCTGGGTCTTTTTCGGCTCCGGGACGAATACGTCGAGGATGCGCTCCTCGGCGAGCTTTTCCGCCTTGTCCTGCACCGCCTCCATGCGCTCCTGGCGCACCATGCGGACGGCCGTCTCAGCGAGATCGCGCACGATGGACTCCACATCCCGGCCCACGTAGCCCACCTCGGTGAACTTCGTGGCCTCCACCTTGACGAAGGGGGCCCGCACGAGCTTTGCGAGGCGGCGGGCGATCTCCGTCTTGCCCACGCCGGTGGAGCCGATCATGAGGATGTTCTTCGGAATGACCTCCTCCCGCATGGAGCCAGTGAGCTGGCGGCTGCGCCAGCGATTCCGGAGTGCTATGGCGACGGAGCGCTTCGCCTCGTCCTGTCCGATGATGTACTTGTCGAGCTCCGCCACGATCTCCCGCGGGGTCTGCTCATTTACGCCGATGGCTTCGATTTTCTTTTCGTCCATTATGCCAGCTCCTCCACTCTGATGTTGTGATTCGTGTAGACGCAGATATCCGCGGCTGTCCCCAGGGCCTCCTCGGCAATCTCCCGGGCGGATAGATCCGTATGCTTCACGAGGGCCCGGGCCGCCGCCAGGGCGTAGAAGCCGCCGGAACCTATGGCCGCCGCGTCCCCGTCCGGCTCGATGACCTCACCGTTGCCCGAGAGCATGAGGATGCGGTCCTTGTCCGCCACGAGGAGCAGGGCCTCCAGCTTCCGGAGCATCCGGTCCGTGCGCCAGTCCTTTGCCAGCTCCACAGCGGCCCGCTCGAGATTGCCGCTGTAGGACTCAAGCTTTGCCTCGAACTTCTCAAAGAGCGTAAAGGCGTCGGCCACGGAGCCGGCGAAGCCCGCCAGCACCTTGCCGTGGTAGAGGGTCCGCACCTTCCGGGCGTTTGCCTTCATGATGGCCGCCTGGCCGAAGGTCACCTGGCCATCGCCGGCGATTGCCGTCTTGCCGTCCTTCCGGACGGCGCATATTGTCGTGGCATGAAATTGATTTTCCATGGTCATATCGTCTCCTTAAATGCGTCGAGGGCCTGTAGCGCCCGCTCGGCGAGCAGGGCCTTCTTCGCCTTCTTGTCGCGAATCCGCCGGCCGTTTTCGTCCCGGGTTGCCACCGGGGGCAGCAGGCCGAAGTTCACATTCATGGGCTGGAAGTGCTTCGCCTCGCTGGTGGTGATGTAGTGGGCAAGCGCCCCGTGACAGGTCTCCTCCGGGAACGTGACGGGCTCCTCTCCCCTCGCCATGCGGGCAGCATTCAGCCCCGCCACGAGGCCGGAGCTGGCAGACTCCACATAGCCCTCCACGCCGGTCATCTGGCCGGCGAAGAGAAGATCCTTCTCCCCGCGGAACTCGTAGGTGGGAAGAAGATGCTTCGGGGCATTGAAGAATGTGTTGCGGTGCATGACGCCGTAGCGCAGGAACTCTGCGTTCTCCAGCCCCGGTATCATGGAGAAAACCCGCCGCTGCTCCGGCCACAGGAGATGGGTCTGGAACCCCACGATATTGTAGAGGGTGCCCGCCGCATTGTCCTGGCGAAGCTGCACCACCGCATAGGGACGCTGCCCCGTGCGCAGGTCCTCCAGACCCACGGGCTTCAAGGGGCCGAAGAGGAGCGTGTCCTCGCCCCGGGAGGCCATGACCTCCACGGGCATGCAGCCCTCGAAGAAGATTTCCTTCTCGAAATCCCGGGTCTTTGTCTTTTCCGCCGTGGTGAGAGCAGTCCAGAAGGCGTCGTACTCCTCCTTCGTCATGGGGCAGTTGATGTAGGCCGCCTCCCCCTTGCCGTAGCGGGAGGCCCGATAGGCCTTCTCCATGTCGATGGACTCCAGGCTCACGATGGGCGCCGCCGCATCGTAGAAGTACAGGGAATCGCCGCCCGTGAGGATATTAATGTCCTCGGCGATGCCCCCATCCGTCAGGGGGCCCGTCGCCACGATGGTGATGGCCCCCTCCTCCCGGAGGATGGAGAATAGCTCCTCCCGGATTACCTCGATATTCGGGTGCTCCGAGATGCGCCGGGTAATGTAATCACTAAAGCCGGTGCGGTCCACAGCGAGGGCCCCGCCAGCGGGAACCTTTGTCGCATCCGCCGCCTCCATGATGAGGGAGCCCAGGCGGCGCATTTCTTCCTTCAGCACGCCCACCGCATTCTCGAGGCCGGCGCCCCGGAGGGAGTTGCTGCAGACGAGCTCGGCGAAGCCCTCGGTCTTGTGGGCGCCGTCGCTCCTATGGGGCCGCATCTCGTAGAGGCGCACCCTCGCGCCCCGCTCAGCAGCCTGGTACGCCGCCTCAGAGCCCGCGAGCCCTGCGCCGACGATGATGATATCTTTCATGTATGTTCCTCTGTGGGTTTATGCTTTCTTTTTCGCAGTCTTTTTCGTCTTCTTTGCCGCCTTCTCCGCAGCCTCCTGCTCTTCCCTTTCCTTCTTCGCATCGAGGCGCTTTTTGAGCTTTGCCAGCTCCTCATTTATCGGGTGGTCGATGCGGGTCTTGCAGGCATCGTTGGAGCAGTAGTCGAGGGTTCTGCCATTTTTATACCGGTGACGCAACATGAAGGAGCCGCACTCGGGGCAGGTCTCCTTCTGGGGCGCATCCCAGGTGGTGTAGTCGCACTTCGGATAGTTCTCACAGCCGTAGAAGGCGCGGCCTCGGCGGGACTTGCGCTCCACGATCTCGCCGCCGCACTTCGGGCACTTGACCCCCGTCTTCTTCAGCAGAGGCTTCGTATTGCGGCACTCAGGGAAGCCCGGGCAGGCCAGGAACTTGCCATAGCGGCCCTGCTTCACCACCATCATGCGGCCGCAGAGGTCACAGGGCACATCGGAGACCTCCACCGGGAGCTCCACCTGTCCGATGGCCTCGTCCGCCTTCTCGATGGTCTCCTCAAAGGGGCCGTAGAAATTCTTGAGGAGCGCATTCTTCTCCATTTTGCCGTCCGCGATGGCATCCAGATCATTCTCCAGCTCCGCCGTGAACTTCACGTCGACGATGTTCTTGAAGTACTCCTCCAGCATGTCCACGACGATGAAACCCAGCTCCGTAGGCTGGAAGTGCTTGTCGATGCGCTGGACGTAGCCCCGGGCCTGGATGGTATCGATGATGGGCGCGTAGGTGCTGGGCCGGCCGATGTCCTTTTCCTCCAGGGTCTTGACGATGGAGGCATCGTTGTAGCGAGGTGGCGGCTCCGTGAAGTGCTGCTGGGGAAGGACCTTCTCCAGCTTCAGCGCATCCCCTTCCTTGAGATCTGGCAGGATGACGTCCTTTTCTTTCTTCGTCACGTCCGCCCCGGCGTAGACAGCCGTAAAGCCGGCGAACTTCAGCGTGGAGCCCGCTGCCCGCAGGGTAAAGCGGCCCGCGCCGATGGTGATGGTGAGGGTATCGTAGATGGCAGGCGTCATCTGGCTCGCCATGAAGCGCTGCCAGATAAGGGTGTAGAGCTTCAGCTGATCCTTGTCGAGATACTTTTCCACCGCCTCCGGCGTCAGGGCTACATTCGTGGGGCGGATGCCCTCATGGGCGTCCTGGGCCTTCTTGCCAGCGGCGTAGATATTCGGCTTATCCGGCACGTACTCTTTGCCAAAGTTCTCCAGCAGGTAGCTCTTTGCCTCCCCCTGGGCCAGCTCCGAGATGCGGGTGGAGTCCGTGCGCATGTAGGTGATGAGACCGGTGGCGCCGTGCTTCCCGAGATCCACGCCCTCATAGAGCTGCTGGGCCAGCATCATGGTGCGGCGGGAGGTAAAGCCGAGCTTTCGCGCGGCATCCTGCTGCAGGGAGCTGGTGGTAAAGGGAGGGGCAGGACGGCGGCGACGCTCGCTGCGCTTCACCGTGTCCACCGCAAAGGAGGAGGCCGCAAGGTCTTTGGCCACCTTCTCTGCCGCCTTCTTGTCCCCGAGGGTCGTTGTCTTGTCGGTGGTGATCTTCTCCCCATCGATGGTCAGGAGTTCCGCGTCAAACATGGGGCTCTTGCCCTGGCGAAGCTTCACCCCTATCGTCCAGTATTCCACGGACTTGAAGACCATGATTTCCTTTTCCCGGTCGCATATCAGGCGCACTGTCACGGACTGGACGCGGCCGGCGGAGAGGCCCTTGCGGACCTTGCGCCAGAGGAGCGGCGAGAGCTTGTAGCCCACGATGCGGTCCAGCATACGGCGGGCCTGCTGGGCGTCCACCTGATCCATGTCGATGTGGCGGGGATGCTTCACCGCCTCCTGGATGGCGGGCTTCGTGATCTCATTGAAGACGATGCGGCAGTCCGAGTCCAGGGGCACATCGAGGATGTGGGCCAGATGCCATGCGATGGCCTCCCCCTCCCGGTCCGGGTCGCTGGCGAGATAGACGTGCTCCGCGTTCTTCGCGTCCTTCTTCAGAGCCTTTATGAGGTCGCCCTTGCCGCGGATATTGATGTACTTCGGCTCGAAGTCATGGTCCACATCGATGCCGAACTGGCTCTTCGGGAGGTCGCGCAGGTGGCCCATGGAGGCGCGCACCATGTATTTGCGGCCCAGATACTTCTCGATGGTCTTCGCCTTGGCCGGCGACTCCACCACCACGAGGCTGCGCTTTGGCGCCGCCTTTTTCTTTGCTGCTGCTTTCGCATTCTTCGTGGTCTTAGCTGTCGTCTTCGTGGTTTTCGTGGCTGCCAAGCGCTCACTCCCTTTCTGCACGCCTGTATTCGTGCAATACATTCTGTATGATGAGGCCGTCCATCTCCATTTGGAGCAGGAGGACCGATAGATTTGCGATTTCGCCATCCGGCAGGCTCAAGAGGATCTCGTCCATGGAAAGCGGGCGGTCGAAGGAAAGCACCTGGTAGACCTTCCTCGCCTCCGGCGAGAGCTTCTTCCGACGCCTCGGCTTCTCCTCTGGCTGAAGGCCATAGTCCACCAGGATATCCGCCGCCTCCGTCACGAGCTTTGCGCCCTGCTGGATCAGGTGATTCGTCCCCCGACACATTTCCGAGAGGACGCTGCCGGGGATGGCGTAGATGTCCCGGTTTTCGCTGAGGGCCAGCTCCGCCGTGATGAGGGAGCCGGAGTGGCGCGCCGCCTCCACCACGAGGGTCCCCCGGGCAAGGCCGCTGATGATGCGGTTCCGGGCCGGGAAAAAGGCAGGCAGGGGATTCGTCCCAGGCGCGTACTCGGAGACGATGGCGCCGCCAGAGTCAAGAATTTTGGCAAAGAGTCTCTTGTTCGTGGCGGGATAGGCCACATCGACGCCGCAGCCCAGGACGGCAATGGTCCTGCCGCCCTCCGCCTTGAGGGCGCCCTTGTGGGAGGCCGTGTCGATGCCGTAGGCGCCGCCACTGACCACCGTGAGGCCGGCGGCAGCGAGCTTCTCCCCAAAGTCCAGGGCCAGCGCCTCCCCATAGCCGCTCATGCGCCGGGCCCCCACCATGGCGATGCGGGGCGCCTCAGGCAAGAGCTCGCCCCGCACGTAGAGCACCACAGGCGGGTCGAATATCTCCCGCAGGAGCGAGGGATAGGCCGGGGAGTCAAAGGATATCACGCGGGCGCCAATGCGACCCGCGTCTTCTGCCAGCCGCTGTGGCAGCTCCGGCGATGCCTGGCGCAACTCCCGCAGGGCCGAGGCCACATTCTGCGGCAGATTCCCCAGCCGCCGAAGCTCCTCCACAGGCGCCGCCCAAAGCTCGCGAGGCGACAGACCGCTAGCAAGCAAAGCCTGCGCCCTACGGCTCCCGAGCCCCGGACACCGGGACAGCGCCGCCAGATAAAAAATTTCGTCCTGCTCCACAGCATCACCCCCTCCCGAAAACATTTTCCTTCCTATCATACTGAAAAAAAATGGAAATTGCAATAAGGCGAATATGCCTTTCAGCTTCTCGGTCATCTGCATATAAAAAGACTGCCTCAGTCTTACTGAATGACAGTCTTATGGCTTCAAAGTTTCCCGAAATGCTGATACCAAGAAAATACAATACTTTCCCTATTGGCTGCAATACCCTTTAGCAGACGGTTCAAGTCTTTTGCTGGAATCTCACTTCGATTGTGTGCTACGATTGGGTTTCCATCGGGTGGAATCCATATTTTCGTTGCATTGGGCGTCGGAACGCCCTTGCATACATGCACATGTACAGGCTCTCCCTCTTCGTTTGACCAGAAGAAAATTCGATACCCGAGCAAATCACCCCACGTCGGCAACGATCTCTCCGTCCTCTCTTGCGATTTCCCAGATAAGCGCGCTGTTGTTCAGGACAAAGGTGGAAAGCTTCTGCTGCTCTTCCTCGGAGAAGCCTGTGCATTTCGTGCAGGTGATGCTCGGCAAAAGGAACTCTGCCACATCGGTGTCCTGCTCACGGGCACGCTCCATGTGGACGAGAATACTATCTCCCATCGTAGCCGACTGGTGAATATCCGAAAATGTCGTAACAATATTATCTATTGTGCTGTAATAATGCTTCATGTCCGTTGCCTCCCATCCTGTTTTTCAGCTTTTCCTCTTAATACTACACTTGATATTTTATCACACACGTTCCTTTCTCGCTAGAAAAAGATTTCCCCTAGCAGAAAAGCGGTATATCATAGCAGACCTCCAGCAGGTACAGGCCCTGGGCTGGGGCTGTTGGGCTGGCTTTTTGGCGGTCTTTTGCCGCTAGGATCTGGCGGAAGTCTTCTACTGTCAGGCGGCCTTTGCCGACGTTTGCCAGTGTGCCCACGAGGTTTCGGACCATGTGGTAGAGAAAGCCGCTGCCGTGGATGCGGATTGTGATGTCCTCCCCCTCCTCCTTTAGCTCCGCCTCATACATGGTGCGGATGGGGCTCATGGGCTTGCCGCCGGCGGCGCGGAAGGAGGAAAAGTCATGGGTGCCTTCGATTTCCCTTAGGGCCTCTCGCATGGCGCGGGTATCAAGAGGCTCCCGCACGTGCCAGGCGTAGCGGACCTTCATGGGATCCGGGGTACTGTCCTGATGAATGCGATAAAGGTACGTCTTGCTGCGGGCGCTGTGGCGGGTGCTGAAGTCTCTGGGGGCCTCGGCGGCAGCTTTCACCACGATATCGTCGGGCAGGAGGCTGTTGGCGGCTCGGACGATGTTTTCCACTGGAATCCTGCCATCGGTGAAGAAGTTCACTACCTGTCCGTAGGCGTGGACGCCTGCGTCCGTGCGGCCGGCGGCAGCGAGCTCTATGGTATCGCCAAAAATCACGGAGAGCCGTTTCTCCAACACATTGGCGACAGCGACGACGGGGGGCGATTGCCGCTGGAAGCCGTGGTAGGCGGTGCCGTCATAGGCGATTTTCAGGGCGATGTTCCGCGCCCGCGCCTTCATTTCCTCTTTGTTTTCCTGTCTCATATTTTCTCCATATACGCGAATGAGGCTGTGATGAAACACAAGTTCATCACAGCCTCATTTTATTAGCTGACGGATATTCTGCGAACCACCACTGCCAGCATCAAGACTCCCTCCGACACGCTGCGCGCGCCACCTCCCTCTAGAGGGAGGTATTCGCCCGTCCGCAACTTCTCAAAAACACATACGAGCCTTATCGAAGTACCATCCCATTGCGAAACTAGGAGATACGACTTATCCCCCTCCAGAGGGGGATGGCCCGTCAGGGTCAGGGGGAGTCTGCGAGGCTGATGTCATACGACTGAAGGACGGGGCTATCTTTTCCCCATTTAGTTCCTTACTCCTCAATGGGCTTCATGGTTGGGAAGAAGAGGACGTCGCGGATGGAGGCGGAGTCGGTCAGGAGCATGACGAGGCGGTCGATGCCGATGCCGACGCCGCTCGTGGGCGGCAGGCCGTACTCCATGGCCGTGATGTAGTCCCGATCCATGGCGTGGGCCTCGTCGTCGCCGGCCTCCCGCTGCTTAAGCTGATCCAAGAATCGGCCCTCCTGGTCGATGGGGTCATTGAGCTCCGTGAAGCCATTGGCCAGCTCCCGGCCGTAGATGAAGAACTCGAACCGGTCCGTGATGCGCGGATCCTGGGCATTTCTCTTGGCGAGCGGCGAAATCTCCGTCGGGTGGTTCGTGATGAAGGTGGGCTGGATGAGCGTCTCCTCCACCTTCGCCTCGAAGGCCTGGTTCAGGATGCCGCCGATACCGTGGCGATCCTCATAGGTGACATCGATGGATTTGGCGCGCTTCCTTGCCTCCTCCACCGTTTTGCAGGCGAGGAAGTCCACACCCGTGGCCTCCTTGACCGCGTCATTCATGGAGATGCGGCGGACCTTTGCCAGGTCGATTTCCGTGCCCTGATAGTTGATGGTCGTCGTGCCCAGGACCGTCTTTGCTGCGTTCAGCAGGATGCCCTCCGTGATGTCCATGGTGTCCGTGTAGTCGGCGTAGGCCTGGTAGAACTCAATGGTGGTGAACTCCGGATTGTGGCGCACGTCCATGCCCTCGTTGCGGAAGACGCGGCCCAGCTCATAGACCCGGTCGAGGCCGCCGATGACGAGGCGCTTCAGGGGAAGCTCCGTGGCGATGCGGAGATACAGGTCGATGTCGAGGGCATTGTGGTGGGTGATGAAGGGGCGGGCCGCCGCGCCGCCGGCGATGGTCTGGAGCACCGGCGTCTCCACCTCCAGATAGTCCATGGCATCGAGATAGCTGCGGACGGACTGGATGATGCGGGTGCGCTTCCGGAAGGTCTCCCGGACCTCCGGGTTCATGATGAGGTCGAGATAGCGCTGGCGATAGCGCATGTCCACATCCTTGAGCCCGTGGAACTTCTCCGGCAGGGGCCGCAGGGACTTGGAGAGCAGTGTGAAGTCGTCCACGCGGACGGTGATCTCCCCGCGGCGGGTCTTGAAGACCGTGCCGTGGATGCCGATGATGTCACCGATATCGAGGCGGCGGAACTCCTCCTTATACTTCTCCTCCCCCAGCACATCCAGCTTGAAGTAGACCTGGATGTCCCCCTTCCGGTCGCGGAGCGTCGCAAACGAGGCCTTGCCGTGGCCGCGAATCGCCATGAGGCGGCCTGCCACCTTCACCTCGCCGCCTTCCTCGTCCTCCACGAGGTGGGCGTACTGGGTCTTGATATCCGTCGAGAAGTCGCCGGCCTCGAAGCGATGGCCGAAGGGCTCCACGCCCCGGGCCTTGAAGGCCTCCATCTTCTCGCGGCGGACGCGGATCATCTCATTTTCGTCCTGGGGAGCCTCCGGGGCTCCATTCTTTTCCTTTGCCATTCTTTTATATTGCTCCAATCAGCTCATGATTTCGAGAATTTCATACTGGATATTGCCTGCCGGTGCCTTGACCGTGATGCTGCTGCCGCTCTTCTGACCGAGAAGCGCCTGGCCGAGGGGCGATTCATTGGAAATCTTTCCCTCGTCCGGATCCGCCTCGGTGGAGCCCACGAGCATGAAGGTCTCCTCCTCGTCGAACTCCACGTCCTTCACCCGGACCTTGCTGCCCATCTGAACCACATCGCCGGCGCCGGCCTGGATGATGTGGGAGTTGCGAACCTTTGCCTCGAGATCCTGGATCTCGCCCTCGAGGAAGGCCTGCTCGTTCTTCGCATCATCGTACTCGGAGTTTTCGGAGAGGTCGCCCAGGGCGATGGCCGCCTTCAGGCGCTCTGCGATCTCGATACGGCGGACGCTTTTGAGGTAGTTGAGTTTTTCGACGAGTTTATTATAGCCCTCTTCGGTCAGCATGACCTTCTTGGAGTCTTCCATGGTTACAGCCCCTTTTTCTGATAGGTAATTCCGCCCGATAGCAGGCGTCTTATGCATTCTATTCATTATAGGAAGTTTGGCTCCCCTTGTCAATGAGGGCCTCCTTCCGCGGTCGGGAAAGCTTCTTGATGGCCGCCTCCCGCTTCAGTGCCTCCTGCTTCGTGGCGAAGGATTCAAAATAGACGAGATGGACAGGCAGCCGCCCCCGGGTGTACTTGGCACCATGGCCCTCGTTATGGGCCTTGAGGCGCTTTTCGAGGTCATTTGTCCAGCCCGTGTAGAGCGTGCCGTCGGCGCACTCCAGGATGTAGGTGTAGGCACCCATCACTCCGCTTCTTTGATCTCGATGTGCTTGATGACCACATCCTTGAGCGGACGGTCGGCCGGATTCGTATCCACCTTGCCGATCTTACGCACCACGTCCATGCCCTTCGTCACTTTGCCGAAGATGGTGTGCTTTCCATTGAGCCAGTCCGTCGCGGCCAGTGTGATGAAGAACTGGCTGCCGCCCGTGTGGGGCAGGCCCGTATTCGCCATGGCGAGGATGCCCTCTCCGTCAAAGCGCAGATCATCCACGAACTCATCCTCGATGGTGTAGCCGGGGCCGCCGGTGCCTGTGCCCGTCGGGTCGCCACCCTGGATCATGAAGCCATCGATGACCCGATGGAAGATGACACCATCGTAGAAGCCCTTATTGGCAAGGTCGATAAAATTCTTTACCGTAATCGGCGTCTTGTCGTCATAGAGGGCGATCTCAAAATCCCCCAGGCTCGTCTGGAATACTGCAATATGGTTTGCCATCGTTGTCGTTTCTCCTTCGTCGTGTCCTTCGTCTGCAGCTGCTGCCATACAACCCGTCGTTGCAAAAACAAGCAGCACAAACGCCAAGCATAATAGCCTTTTCATTATACCCACTCAACTCCCATCTTTCAACAGGAAATCACACGGTTCTCCCCCGCGCTCGTCGGTGCCCATACGGGGATATGCTTTCCCTCTGGGAAAAAGCCCGCCGAGGGCTTCCAGGCAGGATATCCCACGGAGTGCATGGCGATGAGATTCTTCACCTCCGCCACCCGGACGAACTCCCGAGCGCCCTTTTCCATGGAGGGGCCGAGGCGTCCGTCCACAGGGAAGAAGGCCACATCAGCCGTGAGGCCTTCCAGCCGCTTCAGCTGCTTCTTAAAGCCGTTTTCCGCCAGCCGTCTCGTCCTGTCGTCCTCGCCGGTCCAGTCCCACCAGTTATAGTCCCCGGCGTGGAATATTTCCGTCCCCGTCCGCTTCCAGGTCACGAGGAAGGACACCCCCGCATCCGTGGAGTCAAAGGAGCGGACGGCGATCGCCTCGTCCTCCCACTCCTGGTACGTCTCCATATAGACAGTCTTTGTGGCGGGAAAATCCTTGGCGGCTGCCGCATGGCGGATATCGTAGCCGAAGATATAACGGCAGACCTTCGGCGCAAAGGAAAGGATATGACGATCGAAATGGTCGAAGTGGGCATGGGAGGCAAAGACATAGGCCCGCTTCCCGCTCGCCAGTGCCCGTGCTACCGTGCCCTCCGGCTCCCGGTAGTCATCGAAGACGAGGATGAAGTCCTCTCCCTCCACGAGAAAACCGCTGTTGATGAGATACGTGATTTTTAGCTTCATATTTCCTCCTAGTGCCCGTGCTGCTCCCGCTCATGGAGATGGGAGTATTTCTGGGCCACCCGCTGGAACTCCACCCCCGGCTCGCTGAAGCCCCGGCCCATGACCTCATTGGCCGACATGATGATCATGAAGGCATGGGGGTCGACGGCGTGGGCGATGAGCTTTATCTTGCTGACCTGGGTGAGCTTCACCACCACGAAGACGATATTGCGCTCCTTTCGCGTGAAGCAGCCCTGCCCGTGGAGGAAGGTGACGCCGCGGCCCACCTCCATGATGCCTTCGGCGATGTGCTGGGCCTGGTCCGATATGATGAGCACTGCCTTCCGGCTATTGAAGCCCGCGATGACCTTTTCCGTCACCATGGCGTTCATGTACATGCAGATAAGTGTGAACATGGCCGGCGCCACGCCGAAGAGGAAGGCCGCCACCCCCATGATGAGGCAGTTGAAGGCGAAGATCACGCCGCCCATGCTCATGGACCAGTATTTCTTCACGATGGCGCCGATGATGTCAAAGCCGCCGGTGCTGCCATTCATGCGAAAGACGAGGCCATAGCCGATGCCGTTGAACACGCCGCCGAATATGGCGGAGAGCATGATGTCATGGACAGGGGCATAGGCATTGAGGAACTTCATCAGGTCGAGGGCCACGGAGAATATGGCCGTGCCGATGACCACATCCACCGTATAGACCCGCCCCATGGTCTTCCAGGCCGCCAGCAAAAGCGGGATATTGTAGAGGAAGGTCTGGAGGCCGATGGGCAGCCCCGTCAGATAGTAGACGATGATGGCGATGCCCGTGGCGCCACCCGTCAGGAGGTGGGCCGGCACGAGAAAGAGGTTGATGGAGGCACTGGCGATAAAGCAGCCCAGTGTGATGCCCGCATAGCGCATACAATGGTTTTCCAGCATCTGGATATGCAGCTTCAAAATAGCCCTCCTAGCTTTGGCTCCTCAGCCTTTGGCAGCTTCGATGTATCAATATCGCCCGTCGCCTCTGTCTCCTCCTCCGTAATAGCCGCGTGCCGCTCCTCGTCCGTCAGAGGAAGGGCGGTCAGCCGCAGGGAGGTCAGGACCCGGGTCTCCGGGTCGATGACGAGCACGAGGCTCGCCCTGTCCTCCTTCGTCTTGGCCCTTCGGTAGATGTAGACCGTCTGCCCGTCGAGATTCGTGCTGGGTACCTTGCCGAATTTCTTCTGGATCCAATAGACCGTCGCGCCCTTCTTCACGTCCCGCACAGAGAAGTCCTCCGAACGTACGTCAAAGTCCACGACCAGGCCCGTCTTCCGTGCGATCCCCACATCGATGCCGCCCCGGAAGGTGTAGACCCGTAGCGCCCCCCCGTCCTTTATCGTGTCCGTATCAAAGAGGGGCTCCCCGTAGACCGATAGGAGCTTCTCCTCCGTATCGCCCAAGGCCACGCCCCGATAGGAAAAGTCCTCGTCCCGCACCCCTGGTGCCTCAGCGGCATAGGCTGTGAGCGGCAAAAATGCGAGAAAAGCAAAAAGCAGGAAGAAGATACTCTTGGGCATCTGGGTCACCTCAGCTTTCATAAGCTATCATCAGTTTTCAAAGGCAAAATTGCCCTGGGTAAAGACTGGCACCTCCGTGCCATCGGCACGCCTGCCGACGATGGAAAGATCGGCACTTCCGATCATGAAGTCCTCGTGAACGAGGGAGTCATTGGCCCCGTGCTGGAGGAGCGTGATGCTATCCATGTCCTCCCCGCCCTTGAGACAGGTGGGATAGGCCTTGCCGAGGGCCAGATGACAGGCGGCGTTTTCATCAAAGAGAGTGTTGTAGAAAAGAATACCGCTTTTCGAGATGGGCGAGTCGTAGGGCACGAGAGCCACCTCACCGAGGTACAAGGAGCCCTCGTCCGTCGCGAGAAGCCCCTTCAGGATGTCCTCCCCCTTGTCCGCCTGGTAGGAGACCACTTTCCCCTTCTCGAAGGTCAGGGAAAAGCCCTCGATGAGGTTGCCGTTGTAGTGGAGGGGCTTCGTGGCGACGACGGTGCCATGTACGCCGTCCCGCTTTGGCAGGGTGTAGACCTCCTCCGTGGGCATATTCGCCGCGAACTTCACGCCGTCCTCCGCCAGCTCCGCGCCGCCGGCCCAGATATGTCCCTCTGGCAGCTCCACCGTGAGGTCCGTGCCAAGGCTGTTCCGATAGTGAAGGGAGACGAAGGCGTTGTCATTCATGAACTTCGCCGCCCGGTGGAGGAAGGCGATGTGCTTCTCCCAGGCCACGACGGCGCTATCCTTGCCGCCGATGCGTACCGTCTTGTAGATTTCCTCCCAGAGGCGCTCCACGGCCGCCTCCGCCGAAAGGCTCGGGAATACCTTCTTCGCCCAGCCCCGGGTCGGCACGGAGACGACGCACCAGCGGTTCTTATTGGCCATCATGCGGGCCCGGTACTCGATGAGGGCCTCCCCCGCCGCCCGGTTCGCCGCCTCCAGACGGCTGGGGGCTACACGAGCAAAAACTTCCGGGTCCCGGGCCGCGATGGAGACGAAGGCCGCCCCCTTCTCCGCGTAGTCCGTGAAGAAGGCCCGCCGCCAGGCGGGGAACTCCGAAAAGATTTCCTCCGCCCCCTCCTCGAAGCGAATGCGGGCCGCCTCCTCGTCGCTCCAGTTCATCACCACGTCTCGCCCCCCGGCCCGGAAGGCCTCCTGCTCGATGAGCCGGGCAAAATCCGCGCACTCGATGGGGGTGTTTACGACAAGGGTCTGGCCCTTTTGCAGATTGACGCCGATATGCACCACAAGGGCCGCATACTCCCGCAGCTTTTCTTCCACGGACTTCATCATAGCTCCTCCGTATCAAATAGCAGTGTCACAGGGCCATCGTTCACCGACTCCACCTGCATATCCGCACCAAACTCCCCATGCTCCACCCGGAAGCCCTTTTCCCGAAGGACCTGCAGGAAGTGCTCGTAGAGGGGAATGGCAAGATCCGGCGGCGCCGCATGGGAAAAGCCCGGCCGCCGCTTCTTGAGGTCTGCGTATAGGGTGAACTGGGACACCACGAGGATAGCCCCGCCCACGGTGTCGAGGGAGAGATTCATCTTCCCCGCCTCATCGGAGAACACCCGCACATTGGCGATCTTCTCCGCCAGCCGCTCCGCCTCCGCCTTCGTGTCCTGGGGTCCCACGCCCAGGAGCACGAGAAAGCCCTGGCCGATCTCCCCATTTACCCGGCCCTCTATGGTGACGCGGGCCTCTGTCACGCGGGTCACAACTGCCTTCATAGGATTTATTTCCTCCGAAAATCTGAAATCTCATAACAGGCCGCACACCTGCGCCCAACGGCAGGCGTGCAGACTGCCCTTACAGCAGAAAGGCCTCAAAGGCCATATTGCCATACTTCATGCCGAGGGGTGTGAGGCGCACATGGGTCTCCGTCTCCTCCAAGAGCTCCTTTTTCTTCAGGTCGGCGATGGCTCCCGCGTATACGTCTGTGAGCTTCTCGCCGAAGGTACGGGCAAAGGCAGCCTTTTCGATGCCCTCGGTCGTGCGCAGAGCCAGGAAGCAAAACTCCTCCTTGTGGGCCTTCTCCGTCACGTCCTCCTCGAGGCGGCGGATGCTCTCCCCTTCGCGGATGCCCTCGATATAGGCGAGGATGTCATGGGTATTCTCATAGCGCCTGTCTCCGAGATAGGAATGGGCCGCCGCCCCGAGGCCGAGATACTCCGCATCCCGCCAATAGCTCAGATTGTGGCGGCTCTCCCGCCCTGCCTTTGCAAAGCTCGAGATCTCATACCGTCCGTAGCCTTTCGCCGGCAGGAAATCCACCAGGAGGTCGTACATGGCCTCCACCGTCTCCTCATCAGGCAGCTTCAGCTTGCCATTTTCCTGCATCTTGTAGAAGGCTGTCCCCATCTCCAGCTGGAGGCCGTAGACAGAGATATGCTCTGGGGAGAGCTCCACCATGGCCTGGAGGTCGTGGCGGAAGTCATCCACCGTCTCCTCCGGCAGGCCATACATGAGATCCATGCTGATATTGTCAAAGCCAGCGATTCGCGCGAGATGCGCCGAGCGCATGGCCTCGAGGCCCGTGTGGATGCGCCCAAGGCGGCGAAGCATCCTGTCGTCGAAGCTCTGGACGCCGAAGGACAGGCGGTTGACCCCCTGCAGCCGGCAGAGCTTCAGCATCTCCATGTCTACTGTTCCAGGATTGCACTCCATGGTGTACTCCACAGTCCCCGCCTCGGCCCTTTCTCTAGCCCGCTCCCCCTGGGGGAAGTCCGCCTCGAGAAAGATACGGCGCACCGCCGTGAGGAGCGTCTCCAGGAGCTCCTGGGGCAGGACACTGGGCGTTCCGCCGCCAATATAGATGGTGGCAGGCGTTCCCGCCTCCTCCACCCGCAGGGCCCCTACCCTCTCGATTTCCCGCACGAGGGCCGAGACATAGTCCGCCATGAAAGACTCCCGCCCCGCGTAGGAGGGGAAGTCACAGTAGAAGCACTTGCTTTTGCAAAAGGGGATGTGGATATATACGCCCCAGGGGTGCTCTCTTTCGTCCAAGGCTCTCCCTTCCCTGCTCAATCGATTTTCAGGATGGCCATAAAGGCCTCCTGGGGCACCTCCACGCTGCCCACGGCCTTCATGCGCTTCTTGCCCTCCTTCTGCTTCTCCAGGAGCTTGCGCTTGCGGGTGATGTCGCCGCCGTAGCACTTCGCCAACACGTCCTTGCGGCGGGCTCGGACATTTTCCCGGGCGATGACCTTGCTGCCGATGGCCGCCTGGATGGGGATCTCGAACATCTGCTGGGGGATGATTTCCTTCAGCTTCGACACGAGCTGACGGCCCCGGGAGGCGGCCCTATCCTTATGGACGATGGTGGAGAGGGCATCCACCGGGTCGCCATTTAATAGCACATCCACCTTCACCAGCTTCGAGGTCTGATAGTCGGCCAGCTCATAGTCCAGAGAGGCATAGCCCCGGGTCGCGCTCTTCAGCCGGTCGAAGTAGTCGAATATGATTTCATTGAGCGGGATATGATATGTTATCATGACGCGGTTCGTGTCGAGATAGTCCATATTCTGGAAGGTGCCCCGCTTGTCCTGGGAAATCTCCATGACAGCCCCCACGTAGTCGCTGGGCACGATGACCGTAGCCTTCACGTAGGGCTCCTCGATATGCTCGATTTCCGTCTGGGGCGGCAGCTCCGAGGGGTTCGCCACCTTCACCATGGTGCCGTCCGTCTTGTACACGTGGTAGATGACAGAGGGTGCCGTGGTGATGAGCCGCAGCTTGTACTCCCGCTCGAGGCGCTCCTGGATGACATCCATGTGGAGGAGCCCCAGGAAGCCGCAGCGGAAGCCAAAGCCCAGAGCCACGGAGGTCTCCGGCTCAAAGACGAGGGCCGCGTCGTTTATCTGCATCTTCTCGAGAGCGTCCTTCAGATTGTCATAGTCGGCACTGTCCACGGGATAGAGGCCGCAGTAGACCATGGGGGTCACGCCGCGATAGCCCGGCAGCGGCTCCGCCGCCGGATTGTCGGCGAATGTGATGGTGTCGCCCACCCGCACATCCCGCACGTCCTTTAGCGACCCCGCCACGAAGCCCACCTCGCCCACGTCGAGGTGGCCCGTGTCCACGAGGGTCGGAGCGAAGTAGCCCACATCCGTCACCTCGAAGACCTTGCCCGTGGCCATCATCTTCAGCCGCATGCCCTTCTCGATGCGCCCCTCCTTGACCCGCACATGGGCGATGACCCCCTTGTAGGCATCGAAGTAGGAGTCGAAGATAAGAGCCTGGAGGGGCTTTGTCTCATCCCCCTCCGGCGCCGGGATATACTCCACGATGGCGTCCAGGATCTCCTCGATGCCGACGCCCGTCTTCGCCGAGGCCAGCACCGCGTTTCCTGTATCGAGGCCGATGGCGTCCTCTATCTCCTGCTTCACCCGATCCGGGTCGGCACTCGGCAAGTCGATCTTATTGATGACCGGCACGATTTCCAGGTCATGCTCGAGAGCCATGTAGACATTCGCCAGGGTCTGGGCCTCGACCCCCTGGGCTGCGTCCACCACGAGCAGCGCCCCCTCGCAGGCGGCGAGGCTCCGGGACACCTCATAGGTGAAGTCCACATGGCCCGGGGTGTCGATGAGGTTCAGCTCATAGGTCTCTCCATCCTTCCCCTTGTAGGCAAGACGCACGGTCTGGGCCTTGATGGTGATGCCCCGCTCCCGCTCCAGGTCCATATTATCGAGCACCTGCGCCTCCATCTCCCGGGAGGAGAGGGTTCCTGTATACTCAATGAGACGGTCCGCGATGGTCGATTTGCCATGGTCGATGTGGGCGATAATCGAGAAATTGCGGATGTTCTTCTTCGCCATATCCTGTTCCTTTCCAAATGCGGTATCTTCCCGCAAACTACATCTTTTGAGTATACCATATCTTGCTTTTCCCGTCTACGCGCGTTTCCAGGCCAAACCGTCCGTTCGCCCGCACATATTTTCTCGTTTTTTCTGCCATCGCATAGGGATGCTGTCCATGGTCCCCGCCTCATGTCGCTAGCCGCAGCAATCTATGTCGAAGGAAGGAATTTGCATCCGTGCTTTTAGACAGGCTCTATTCCTTTGCCAGCTCCCGTAGCTTTCTCTTGTCCGGCTTGCCCGTGGATGTCTGTGGGATGGCGGGGAGGAAAAGGAATCGCGAGGGGATTTCCCAGGAACGGAGTCTTTTGGCGAGGTGGCGGACGATTTCTGCCGGCTCCCTTGGCGTACCCACGAGGAAGGCTGTCATTCGATCATCCCCGTTGGGCAGCTTCGTCGAGAGAATCTCCGCCTCCTCCACGCCTTCTTCCATGAGGAGATAGGACAGCACCTTCTGCTTCGACACGTGGTTTCCCTTGATATGGTATACATCCTCCCGGCGTCCCAGAAAGTGAAGCACGCCCTTCTCGTCGATTCGCCCCAGATCATGGCAGGAAAAGGGATGCGAGATGCCCTCGACCCCATAGGGCGTGTCCACGTAGATCTCCCTCTCCCGGATAGTCACCTGGACCCCAGGGAAAGGGCGCCCCACCGCATCCGGCTGCTCGAGGACCTCCCGGCCCTCCAGGTAGGTGATATAGTTTAGCTCCGAGGCCCCATAGTAGAGGAGCATCGTCGCTGCCGGGAAGCGTTCCTGCAGCCGGTGATATAGGAGTGCTGTCATGAGCTGAGAGCCCGTGAGGATGTAGCGAAGCGTCCCTATCGTTCCAGGCGTTTTCGCGAGGGGCGACAGTTTCGAGGGAATCATATAGAGATGGGTGATCTGCTCCGCCTCCAGCCGCTTCATCCAGTGCTTTGGCTGGAGGCGGCGGGAAAGATGGATGGAGGCTCCCGCTGCGAGGAAGCCCATCACCATGTTGAGATTCCCCGTAAAGGCAAGGGAACCCTGCAGAAAGATACGGGAGTCCGGCCCCGCCTCAAATATCTCATTCTGGAGGGGGAAGAAATCCGACCAGCTTTCCGACCGGCGGAAGAGCACCTTCGAAAGGCCGCTGCTGCCGGAGGTGAGGACGCCGAAATCCCCCTGCCCTCCCCCGTGGCTCCCCAGGTCTTTTACGTATAGACTACCCTCCCGCGTCAAGGACAGGGCAGAGAAGTCCCTCTGGGATAGGAAGAAATCGAGGGACCGCTTTTCAAAGAGGGCCGCAAGGTCCGCCTCCTTCAGGTACTCATGGAGAAGGACGGGCCGGGCGCCGGCCGCCTCCGCCCCCAGAAAGAAAAAGAGCGCAGCCCTAGGATTCTGCCCGGAAAAGGCCACCACGCGCCCCGAAAGCTCATGACGAAGGCAGATCTCCCGCCAGTGCATCGCCTGCTCCCAAGCCTCTCGATAGCTAAGGGAGCCCTCCTCATCCTGATAAAAAAGGCGGTCTCCCGCCTCATGAGCATATCGCCTCAAATATTCATGCAGCTTCATCCACGCGCCTCCAGCAGAATGTCAAAGCAAAACTCATGGCTCCGACCGAAGCCATTCATCCCGATCTAGCCGGCGGATAAGAATCGCCTCCGCCACGCCACCCGCCGCAGGAATGGCCGCCACCCCATAGCGACCCTTTTCGTGCGCCAGGATTTTCATCAAGTGCAGCAGGATCTCCGCACCGCTAGCCCCGTAGGGATGCCCATAGGCGAGGGCCCCGCCCCAGCGACAAAGCCTGTCCGCCACCTCCGGGTGGGCCCTCCGGAAGTGGGCGCTGATGACGCCGAAGGCCTCGTTGTACTCAAAGGCCTCCACATCCCCGTAGGAAAGGCCCTGCTCCATGAGAAGCGATGCCACCGCCCGATCCGCCGATAGGGGCGGCACCTGGGGGGCGCTGCCAATGAGCTTCGTGCCGAGGATTTCCGCTGACGGCACCTCTCCATGGGCCCGGATCCAGCTCTCCGACGCCACCACCACGAAGGCCGCACCGTCATTCATGGTGCAGGTATTGGCCGCCGTGAGGATGCCACCGGGGACGTCTGTGACATGGGGAGCCCGCGCGAGGAGCCTCTCCGACATGCGCGGACGGATCGCCTCATCCCGGCTGCTGCCATAGAGAGGCAGGATGACCTCCGAGAGCAGACCCTGCTCCGCCACTGCCCTTGCCCGCTGGTGGCTGAGAAGAGCCGCCACGTCCGCCTCCTCCCGCGAGATGCCCGCCGCCTTCGCGGCCCGCTCCGCCCCCAGAAGCATGGCATCATCGCCGAACTCTCCGGGAATAAACTGAGCGGCCGTGAACGCCGGCGCCCGCAGCCGGCTGCGCTCGTCCTGCTTCGGATAAATCCGCCGGGGCTGAAGGGACGCGCTCTCCACGCCTCCGGCAAAGACGATATCCCACTCCCCCGCGCGGACGCCCAGGGCCGCCATATGGATGGCCGCCAGAGCCGAGGCACACTGGAGATCAAGGGTCAACGCCGGCACCCACTCCGGCAGGCCTCCCTCCAGGACAGTGAGCCGTCCGATATTGCCCCCGGGCCCCACCGCGTTGCCACAGAGGACCACATCGGGCCCATCGATGGCGTAGACCTCGCAAAGCCGCCGAAGGACGGCACCTCCCAGGAGCTCAGGACGCACTTCCTTGAATATGCCATTTCGCACACCAATGTGGGTGCGAAGACCGTCCAAGAGATATACCCGATTCATAGTGCCTCCCACTCATAAGTGAAGCAAAGGACATCCGTCATGCCTTGCATGCGGTTCCCCTCCCGCAGAAGGTACACCGTCTCGCCGCTCCGTATGGGCTGGTGAAATCGCAGGCGAAAGGAGGAAGCCTGCGCCTCCCCACTGAGTGCCAGAGCAATTTGAAAGCCGCTCACCACCGGCCGGTCCGTCTGGTGAAGCCCATTGTGATCCCCGAGAGCCCGGCTGCAGCGGCGCACTTCCTCCGCCGAAAAGACACGCCAAGGCACCCCCTTCTCCGGGACGACCTTCCCCGAAGTCTCCTTGTAGGGAAAGAGCAGCAGCTCCATGTGCTCCCCACCGTCAGAGTCCGCAGCGACCCTCACGATGCGCCGCCCCGAAGCCGTCACTCGATAGGGCCCGCCCACATCCGCACCCCGCCGGTAGCGCAGCTCTCCCATGACCATCCCCTGCCACTCGGGCTTCCAAAGGCTGCAGAGAGCCCTTATGATTTCTTCCATGTGACAACTCCTAGCAAATCCCCGAGCTTTTTCTCCCATCGCGGCAGCTTTCAGCTGCAGGGATAGCATGCTTCCCAAGCGATACGTCTATCATCCAAGGATCTCCCGCACGCTCTTTTGCAAGCTGGGGACTACATCCTCCTCAAACCAGAGGTTTTTCTTCAACCAGATATTATTGAGCGGGCTCGGGTGCACGATAGGGAAATACGCTGGAAGATACTCCCGGTATGCTTTTACCGTTTCCGTAAGATTCTTCTTCTCTTTCCCCTTCAGATAGTAGCGGGTAGCATAGCCTCCGATTAGGATCGTCAGCTGGATATCTGGCATCAAGCCGAGCAGCGCCTTGTGATACTCCTTCGCAATAAAGGCCCGGGGCGGCAGATCCCCTGTCTTTGCCTTTCCCGGATAATAAAAATCCATGGGCATGATGGCGACTTTCTCAGAATAAAACTCCTCCCGGGAGACGCCCATCCATTCCATCAGCCGCTCCCCCGACTTGTCATTAAAGGGAATCTTCGTCTCCTCCACCTTCTTCCCGGGAGCCTGCCCGATGATAAGCACCCGCGCCTCCGGGCTGCTCTGAAAAATCGGCGGAATCCCCCGCGCTGTATAGGCTTGATTCCGTTCATCCTCTTTTAGCTCTTGTATAAAATCCTCTAAACGATACACCGAAAACCTCCTTCCTGTATTCCCTTTCCCTGCCCGGGATCGGTTCACCAACCGGCTTCATCCCATACATTTCGATCCAAAGGAGGAAAATAATATAGGACATCCCGTATTTTCCTATACCAAAATTGCCTCCTTGCAGGATTCTTTGGCAAATATTGCTGATACAATTCACACATGACGATCTGTGCCTCCACGCACCCGAATAGGGCATCCTCTATTATACTGTCAAGATCTGAGCAGACCCGGTGGATATAGACCCGCTCATTTCTATCCGGTATTTCATTCAGCACCGGCATGCCAACAATATGATCCAGTTGGAATTCCCGTGTGACGACCTTCGTCGCCAGGGCACGGTAAAAGCCGCATCCACGTTCCTCTTTGGAGAGACTCACAAGCTCCTTGATGGTATAGAGGAAATATGACTTTTTGCCGGCAAGCTGTTTGTATTCTACCTGTTTCCCATCCTGTAGTGCAAGCCCCGCCCGATCAAGCTCCCCGGATTCGTCGCGCAGATGCATCCTGTCCGCCCAAAGGCAGACCGCCAGCAGGAGGTCTCCCTCCAGCTTTTTATTACTTATGCCAAGTGCCTGCTTTATATTGCATCCCTTGTGATCAATCTCGATACACGCCAGGTTATGCTGCTCTCTTCGCACCACCAGGACGGTGCACTCCCTCTCTTTGACCCTTTGTATATAGGACGCGACGCAATTATGCATCTCCTGGCCGATTTCTGCCAGTTCTTCCGTGTGGCGGAGCAGCTCGAAGCGAAAGCCGTTGATTTCACATTCCAAATCCTCCAGATAGTCAGGATACTTGAGCTCCTGCCGCATGTAGTCCAGGTGATTGATTTCATAGACGAGCCGATCATGGAGGGCTATCGTGCAGCCCTTTGCCAAAAACTCCTTTTTTATGTCATCCGATAGGTCATCAAAATACTGATACAGCATTGCGTGCACGTCATATTGCCAGCGAAGCTGCTTCCCTTCTGAATATTTGTATAATTTCTTCGCCGCCCACTTCTCGCCCTTGCTTTCTATCATCCAGCCGACAAGGAATTTCACCTTTTCCCATAAAGAATAGTCTTTTCGCCATGGGCCATCCAGACATCCGCGCAGAATTGCATCGATTTCTTCTTGGGCTATGCTGTCCTCTACCCTATGGGCCCCAAGAGCATACGGGTCAAATTTCTCGTTTGCTTCCTCCTCATCATCAGACCAAAACGGGAAATTCGCGGTGCTACACCGTTCAAAGTCAATATCCCCTATTCTTGCTCCGCTGAAAAATGGCCGCATCAGATTGTAGTCCGTAAAGCCTAATTCCAGCAGGACCCGATACATGGGCACGACATAGGGATTGTAGGAATAAAGCTTCTTCAGCCCCTTCGGCGGCTCAACGCCCAGCTGCTTGCACACGATATGATAGGCATTCTTGCAGACCTTTGGCACCAAAGACATATCCACATAATGGTCGAGAAAATAGCAATTCAAATCATAGGGGCGGAACATAAGCGCCTGGATGTAGGTCTTCCCCTTCAAGGGATGATTGATCTTTCCCGGCCGCAAGCCGTATGTTCTTCCCACCAAATCCTTCAGCATATCAATGGTATTTCCCATTACGGTTCTTGGATAGGTGATATGTTTGGAAAAATAAGTGATTTCCTCGTTTTCCAGATTGTAGGTGACAGTGCCATAGGAAAACGCTCGTATGTGTGGCCTGCAAAAGGCGGGAAGGTCATTGCTGCGCGCCAAGAATATCTCACATATATCTACGCCAACAAAAAGCACGGGGTCCTCTGCATGTGCATGCAGTCTCCATCGGACAGGAATTTTGACGACCGACCTATTCTCATAATACGAGAAGCCTGTAAAAATGCAGGGCACTTTCGATTGCTTATTTCCATAGCTGAAGCAGGCAGGAACCCCATGCATGACGCAGGAGGCCGTCTGCCATTTCACGCCATCCGTATCCACGACTTTCTCAAAACATGCATGGCTCTTGCACCATATAAAATAATGTCCGTCACATTCCATAAGGACAACTACAGCGATATCCTCAATCTCCCGGTTTTGTCCAAGCCTGCCATCAAATAGCACCCAATCCTGCTTCTTCACGTTGTAATACAGCTCACGTTCGTGCATGGGACCATCCCTCACTTATGCATGGCTTCCACATAGGCCAATTTATTCGCCATAGCCTCACGCTCTAAGAGCCCCCCTTGATGTGCTATGCGTTTCCTTCATCACGATACAATCCTTGCTTCCAGTATAGCAAAATTGTGCAAGCTTCGCTATAAAAGGCTGTTTCACGTCGTATTTGCCGTGAAACAGCCCCATTCGTACATCCGTCATGTCATTCAATGCCAAATTCCTGATAAAGAGCAGCCAGTCGTTCAGGCTTCTCCATCGCTGCAGAGAAATCTTCTATCCGACCAGCCTGCTGCAGATTCTTGAAAAGATTTGCCATACGCGCCTGGGCCAGTGCCTCGCCTCTTGCTTCTCCCCGACGTTCCCCTCGTTCTTCTGCTAGCTGCTGTCCTTCCACGAAGTTTGTATTATAGTCGAGAATAGCGGATTCACGGGCTAAATATTCCTGGTATTCTTTATCCGAACGGGCGAATTTATCTGCCGCTTCAAATACATCTCGATATGCCACATTCATCATAGCCAGTTCCTCCTTTTCCTCCTCATCCAGATTGTCCAAGAGGATCGCACACCACCGCTCGACACGGCTCATCTCCCGCACTTTCTTCCGCCTGACCTTCGCTAGCTCCAGAAAATGGAGCTCCAGATCCTCCGTCAGACGATGCATATTCGTTGGATTGTACAGCCCATACATGGCATGAAGCTCATCGCCCGGCAGGATGGCATGGCGCAGGATGTTGATGGCGATTGCTGGCTTCAGTCGACCATAGCCCTGCCCCGACTGCAATGCATCAAAATGAAGATACATCTGCGCCCAGTAGAAAAGCGTCCGCTGCTCGAAGAACAGATAATTGAATACCTGCATTTCAATATCTGCCCGTGTCCCATCGTTCAGCTTCGCAAAGATATCCAAACGCCCCAGCTTTTCCGACTGCTTCTGCGGAGAGAGCTCCACATTCCGGAACTCGAGATCCGTAAACGCCCTCTCCTCCTTGCGCCCTGTCATATCGTTGATGAATTCCAACGTAACACGCTTGCGCTCATTCTGCCCGAAAATATATTTGAACACAAGGTCATTCGTCAGATTCAGCTTCCGTCTCCCCGCCATACTAACACCTCCAGCCGATAATGTATTCTATTTCTATTATACCGAAAAACAAAGGAAAATCAAGAAAACCTAAACAACAGGGCGATTTCACACATCATAACATTTAAAACGACCCCATTCAAGCCTTCCCTCGTGTGAGGAGCGACATCACGTTTGCTTGAGAGGAAGACAATGACACCCACGCCAGATCTCTTGAATATCGCAAAGACCGCGAAAGTCCTTTACAATACCTGTTCTTGGCTCGACGAGATTCTGCGTAATGAGACATTCCCACTGCTGACGATTCCGACACTTGATGCATCGGAACTCACGATTGGCACGAAGGCACTCAAGACCGCCTATGCTGAACGCCTCAATGTGGTGCAGGATGGCACCGAAAAGGCTCTCACACGCTCTATTCACACAGCTATTGAAGAGAAAAGCCGTTACATGGCTGAGCGCATCGCCAGGACATAAGCCGCTCGAGCGTGGGCGGATGGTTTTATGGAGAAATATGTGGCCGATGATGATGTTATCGCCTTTCGGTGGGAATTATCCTCGCGCTATCCGCATTTTGATATTTGCAACCTCTACGCCGAAGCAGACCTCTACGGACTCGGGAAAGGCGTCTACCCAAAGGACAAGACGCCTCGCCAGCCCGTTCACCCGCACTGCTTATGCCATCTTGCACCGATATTCGCAGGTGAAATAGATGGGTCCATGAAGAATCGTGAGAAATTTGACGGAGAGGAGTATATCAACAGCCTCACAAAAGCACAGAAAACGCAAATCCTTGGTGCCTGTGGACACAAACAATATGAGAATGGCACTGATTGGAGAAAACTGGTCAGGAATTATTCGCCAGATATGATGAAAAACCCATTCGAGCGTGATATAATCAACGTAGAGATAAAAGGATTTGGAGAAGGTCATATACCAAGAGATAAATTGTCAAGATATGCGCTTAATCCGAACGTTGATCCAATCGAGTAGGAGGCTGGCCATTATTTGACCAGCCGACCTCTCACACCACCGTGC